>JAOUGQ010000108.1 GCA_029865515.1 Nitrospirota bacterium | reverse complement strand
CATCCGCACGCATGACCTTGAAAGCCGCGTTCAGAGTGGAGCATTCAAGGAAGTCATCGTGGCCACCAATCCCACGATTGAGGGAGAGGCCACCGCTATTTACCTGACCAAACGGTTGAAACCGCTGGGCGTCAAAGTCTCCCGCATCGCCTATGGCATTCCCGTGGGCATGGATATCGAATATGCCGATGAAGTCACCCTGCTAAAATCCATCGAAGGTCGGCGCGATCTTGGGTAGCGAAGACGACGGTCACCGTTTTCCCAGGAGCTTCCGTTCGATCTGTTCCACTTGCTCGGGAAAGAAACCTAACCACATCCCGACCTGCCGGATCTCATCCCGCCATTTTTTCTCATACGCGCCTTCAGCCAACGCAAACGTCATTAAGTCCGTAAGGGTCTGACTGACCTTGTGAGCTCCCACGCCATCCGCAAACAATTTGGGTATCGTGAATCCTTGTGACAAGCGAAGGAGATTATCTTTTTCTTGCGAAGGAAGATCCAAATGACGAAGAACGGCACGAAGCCGCTTGAAGTCAGGATCGAACGCCCGTTCAATCGCACACGCGAAAAGACCACCAAGATTATAGCGTTCAGTGGGAGAAAGGGGCTCCACTTGGATCTTGGGCTCGGCTGAACGGGTAGGTAACGAAGTGGATCGACTTGGAGTCCTGCTTAACACCTTCTTCGTTTTGGCCGACCCCGCCTTCTTTGTAGAACCGGAACTCACTTTCTTGGGGACAACTGACTTTTGAACATCAGGTTTTTGGGGAGCGGCTTTTTTCGGAGGAACAATTGCCTTCTTTAAGGAAGCGCTTCTCTTCCTCTTGGGTTTCGAAGAACCCTTCACGACCTTTCCTATCTTGGTAGCCCCCGAACCCTTGGAAGAAGAAGCCGGCTTGGATTTCCTTGCCACAGATTTTTTCTTCGAGGCCTTTTTCGTCAAAGTTTTAGGAGACGCCTTCCGAACAGGTTTCTTCTTGGCCATGCAAAGTCCTTTCTATCTAATCATTGAAAAGTACAATAAAGTCGACACACACGTCAGCCGGGAAAAATGATAAAACCTTTTCCCCATTTGAGCAAGCAAACAAAAGGAAAAGTCTTCTCAGCCCATCTCAACATGGCTACAGGGGAAAAATCGGTTTTAGGGAGAGACGCCGCTGGCCAGGACGATTTCGCAGATATGATCCAGGCGTTCGATATGTTCGTAAGCCGACCAAGGGTCTGGTGCCATGGAGCAGACTCCATGATTAGCCTGGCCGACAATATCGTAGTCCCCCGCAGGATTCGTTTCCGTTACACCCAGAGCCTCAGCTGTGGCCTCGCCCAGTGCCTTGCTGATAGCTGGAAGGGCAGGGACGGCCGGGCCTATGCGGGTATAGCGATAAATCTCTGGAAAATCTTTGCAGATTTTCTGTAGATCAAACCCTCGATACATGGCTGCGACCACATGGGTTGGATGCACATGCACCACCGCACGAGTACGATTCATGCCTCTGGTCAACAGGTAATGCATGTGCAGTTCCCCGGACGGATTCGTGCCGGGCTGGACCTGCAATTGGCCGTTGGCAAATTTTATTTTGACCATGTGTTCCGGATGAACGATCGTCTTTCGCCAGCCTGAGGGAGTGACATACAGATACACACTCCTCGCCCGCCGGAGGCTACAGTTGCCATCCCGGGAAGTAATCCAGCCTCGTTCGTAACACCGTCGTAGGACATCTCCAATTGCGGTAATCATGGTCGTCTCTCCTTTCGCCCAGGCCGTCGTCTGCGTCTGTTCATCGTGAGGGGTATTTTGATCGTCAAACGAAGTAGGATGGGCTTCCCTTCTCTAACCCGTCCTCTTAACAGGGAAGTATAATTGAAACATCAGCCTGTTTGAAGGTTTTCCTGGGGGACAACAATTTTCAGAAGATATTTTTCTAATGATCCGGAACATTCGGTGTGTCAGCGGGCGGGCCCTCCTGTGAGGGTTTCTCTCTCCAGAACTATTGTTGGCTAACCCAGGTCTGATCTTGACGAATTCCGGTAAGTAGAAATTGGGGGAAGCGGAAATATGCCAGATCTTGATGAAGCGGTGTGGCATGCATGCATCACTCGCTAGAGTTGTTCGACGGCATAGCCTCTTTCCTTAAGAACCGTCAATAAACCTTCCTTTCCCAACAGGTGCAACGTCCCCACGACAATGAAGACCGGTTTCGATTGCTGCAGGGCCTCCTCAATTTGAGGCAACCAGGTCTGATTCCGGCTGACAACAAGGGCCTGAAAGAGCTCCGGGTACTCGCGCATTCCTTCGAGTACCCTTTCCAAATCCTTGACATTACCCTGAGTCCAGGCATCGACCATTTCCTTGATTCGCGCCTCGATGTTTTTAAGATCCTCCAATGACTGCAGGAGAAATAGTTCCTGAATCGACGGCGAGAGGTTATCAAACAACCCGAGTTGAAATTCGACGCTTTCCAAGCCTTGTATGTTTTTCCCGGCATCTTTCGCTTTTTCAAAGAAATGCCGGTCGACACCCCAGGCGCTTTCGAACCCGAGTTTCTGGAGTTCCAACGCGGTGACGGCTGTGGCTGCCATCCAGGGTTTCATACGGTGAAAATTCTCGATATTGAACCCAAGCTGCGCGAAATTGGCTTTCGCCGCTTCATAATTGTCTGGGGACAACACCCGTTGTAAATTTTGGCCATTGAGATACAGGCCCTTTGTCAGTATCTGGAACTGGGAAAGAGGGGAGGTCAATCCATCGAGGTCTACCTCAAACATAGCCGTGGAAGCCTGGTTGAACGCCTCGTATAATTGCTGATCCAAGGGGTAGTGCTTCTCTTGGAGCACATGAATGGAACCCAGTAGATAAATAGTGTTGTGAGACGATTGAACCTTCCACAGAATATGGGGGCTTTGGGCAGACACCTCTTGAGCGCCCGCCAACACCGGTGCCCCTCCACACCACCACACACTGACAAGCCACAGCACAATAATCGTCCTGCTCCAGGATGTTCTCATTCAGGAAGCCTTTCGGTCCAGGGTTAAGGTGAATCTTCGCGATGAAAAGGAGGAAAATTTCTGCGAAAGCCGCCGCCTCCAGTCCTGCTTCGGGCCACGACACAAAAGGCTTGAGAATGGCTTTTCGGAACGAATAAGAAACATCGGGGATTGCCATACAACAGAGAGGAAACTCCTGAAAATTCTCACAACCTCATCACGGAGAATACCTTCATTCAGCGGAGAGGGAAAAAGATGGGAGGCCTACCTGGATGTCCGGAAAGACACGCAAGCACCGACTTTGGTGAGGAACGGGTTGAGGAGTGGAATGATTACAGAAATTCCGGAGAGTGGCCCCAACTCCCGGAGAACACAAACTCTCTCAAAGGCTTACGGGACCGTGGCGCCAATTCCCTTTCACCGAGCGGGTCCGGGAGGATTTTGGGGTCTCCCTGGTATCCAATGGCGATCCCGGTCACGGCTTCATATCCAGCGGGAAGGGCATAGCACTCGTGAATTTTATCTGGAAGAATTCCTCCCATCTGATGTACTGCCAGGTCCATCGCAGTGGCTTGCACAACCAGATTTCCCACGGCCAATCCGACGTCATGGTAGGCATGACGGTTCACCTGACCATTATGCTCAAAATGTAATTTTGCGACGGTCAGCATAAGCAGAGGAGCCCGTTTGGCCCAGATTTGATTCCCCTCCACCAAACAACTGAGGAGTGCCTGATATTCGGCGGGGTGATCGGTCGTCGCCACAATGAAAACCCATGGCTGTTCGTTAAAACAGGATGATGCCCATCGAGCCGCCTCCAACAAGCTTTGAATTTTTTCTCGTTCAACCGGATGGTCGGTAAAGGCCCTTGGGCTCCATCGCCGCTTTAACAGCTCATGGATGTGAAACTGGGTGTCTGCCGGTTTTTCCATAAATTCTGCCAAAAAGCTCAATTCCGCTTGTTAATGGCCCTGTCTTAAGGAAGACGCCACTGACCACATTCTTGCGGTTCCGGAATGCGCCAGGCTGTCTCCTCCACCAGTGTCAATTGAAGCTTGTGAGGATGCGGACGCAATCCATAGGAGAGATCAAGGGCTGACGGGTCGGTGTTTCCCTCACATAAACAGTCATCAGGTTCAGCCACATTGGCATACAACAATTCCATGAACTCCTGATCCCAAAAATATCGATCGGTCATCGTTTCAAAATCCACCAGCCCAAAGCGGTATCCCCCTAACATAGTGAAGGGCACCGATCCATCGTGTACTTGGTCGTTATGCCACACACAATAATTCTTGAGGCATTCATACAACAGAAACCAATGATAGTCGGTAAGTCGATAGACCGTTGAATTCTCATTGGCTACCAGCAACTCCTCGAGAGTGATGACTGCGCTATAAGGGGTAAACATCGTCCCCAGCATCGGATATCCCACCAACCAGGCGTCAACATCATTCGCCGAAGAAATGCGCCGGATTCCTTGAAGCTCCCAGTGGAGAGCATGCTTCACAAAGGCGATAAACACAGAATCAGGTTGAGTCCGGAAATATAACATGGCTCGACTCTCCAACGGATAAATCGTGGCTAATCCTCTTGAAGAGCTTTTTTAACCAGATCTGTGATGGTTTGCAACTCGAAAGGCTTATTGACCGTGTATTGAGCCCCTAAACGACGAGCAAGGTCCAACAAATTCAGTTTAGCCCTCTCACTTCCACCTGACATCGCAATAATCTTGACCTTCGGGAATTCACGTCGCAAATCCAGAATGGTCTCAAGACCCTCTTTCTCGGGCATGAGGATATCTAAAATAATCAGGTCGGCGGGGTGGCTGCGATACAGACTGATTCCTTCGGTTCCATTCAGTGCAATCTCAACGGTATAGCCCTGTTCTTCCAGAACCTGTTTCAACAGGGCACAAATCTGCCGATCATCATCAACGACAAGAATGGTTGCCATCGCTTTAATTCCTTCTCCGCCCCAATCCGCATCGTCGTCGTCTTCCTCATCAACAGAAAAAGACCCTCTGCGGAACGTGCGATCAACTTTGGCATCTCCATGAAAAAGGGTTGTTGTCCAAGTTCAAAAAATTTCGGACGTTATCTCGAACCTGATCATCACCCATGAACATGTCTTTTCTCTTAACCGAATTAATGAATACCCATCCGCAAATTGCCTACATCTCGTTTGCCTTTCTTGGCACACCCCAGAAAAACAGACCCATTTTTTCCGTTCACGCTCTACTGACTCAAGATCCAGCCAACGGAGAAGCTGTTTTGTCGAGCACATGGCGAATAATGGGAGCCAGGTCCCGAATAGCTAATGGTTTCATCAAATAGGCCTGAATTCCCAATGCCTTTGCTTTTTCTGCAGACATGACATGACTGAACCCTGTGCACAAAATAATGGGCAGGTCAGGGCGAATTCGCAGAAGTTCTCGGGATAAGGCCTCTCCCGTCAAAGTCGGCATTGTTTGATCGGTAATGACCAGATCAAAGCGGTGAGGGTCTTTCCGGAATACATTCAGTGCTTCTACGGAACTTGTGTGAATTTCCACTGTATACCCCAGTTGCATGAGAAGTTCTTTCCCAAGATGCACAATAGTCTCCTCATCATCCACAAATAAAATGGTTTCTTTCCCAATTGGAATGGGGCCTTGATCAACAAAACGGTCCAAGACAGGTGCCGGAACAGTTGGAAGATACACTTCGACCTTTGTCCCCTTGTTCACGACACTATCCACCACAATCGCCCCTCCGTGACCAGTGACGATTCCATGGACCACGGCCATCCCCATCCCTGAACCCTCTCCAATCGGTTTTGTGGTAAAGAAGGGATCAAAGATCCGTTCAAGAACCTCAGGAGTCATGCCTGAGCCAGAATCTTTCACCTTCAACCGAACATACGGGCCAACCTGTAATCCCGAGATCATTCTTGCCAGGTCCTCTGTCACCTCCACATCTTCCAATGTGATCTTCAGGATTCCACCAGTTTCTCGCATGGCATATTCGGCATTGGTGCATAAATTGACGATAACCTGATGCATTTGGGTCGGATCCCCCAGAATGGTGGCCTCTGTTTTCAGGGATTGACGAATCTCAATCGTAGTGGGAATGGTGGCTCGTAAGAGTTTGAGAGCTTCCCGGATAACCATGTGAATGGGAGTGGGCTTCTTTCCCTGTCCGGCTTGACGACTAAAGGTCAAAATCTGAAGGACCAAGTGCTTGGCGCGATGTCCAGCCGTCAGCACTTCCTGAAGATTCCGTTGCGTCCGGCTTCCCTTTGGCACAGTGGCCAACGCCAGTTCGGTATAGCCCATAATCGCCATTAAAATATTATTAAAATCATGGGCGATCCCACCCGCCAGCGTCCCAATGGCTTCCATACGGCTTGATTGACGAAATTGCCGCTCCGTTTTCGTGAGGGCTTCTTCAACACGCTTCTGCTCTGTAATATCTTCGGCTACTCCGGCAAGGCGGAAGATTTCGCCATATTGGTTTCGAATGGGAAAAGTTTTTGCCCGCACCCATCGTATTGAGTCATCGGGCCTCACAATCCGGCATTCTCCTTCAAAGCCCGCCACATCCGCCTCAGGTTGATGCGTGAGGAGTCGTTCCTGGTCTTGAGGATGAACGGCATCCCATAAACTTCTGGGATTTTCCAGAAGACTGGCACAACTCCGACCCCAGACGGTTTCATAGAGAGGACTGACATAAAACACTTCAGACTGGTCAGGGGCAGAGATCCAAAAGACCTCGTTGATATGCTCGACAAACTGGCGAAACCGTTCCTCCCGCTCTTTCAGCGCCGCTGTCCGCTCTGCCAGAGCCGTCTCCAATTCTTGTGTGTATCGGGTTATCTGGTCCCGGAACGCTCTTCGAATATGACCAAGCAACTCGGATGACGAGCCCGCTTGTTCGAGGTAGGTGAACGCGGCACTCTTAGCAGCTTTTGGGGCTGGATCCAAGTTGGCAAGAGCGGTATTGATGATCATCCGGACCCGGCCATTCATCGCCTTCAGAAGATGAACCAATTGGATTCCTGAGTCATCCGGCAATTGCAGATCGACCACCGCTATGGCAAATTTTTCACATTTCGCATATTCCAAAGCCTCCGCTACCGTAGCCACCCCCACCACCTCGTAGCCTTCATCACCTAATGTTTTGACGAGGCTTTCCAACTGACCAGGGTGATCTTCCACAATGAGGATACGTAACCCTTCACGCTGAGTCGTCATACGTCCCTCCCATTTGCATACTGCCCAGAATCTTTTCCGTTAATGCTCAGGATCTGCTCGACGGTTTCAGAGTAACTTCCCCTCGAAGCTTAAAACCCGGACGTGCGCTGAACCACTGCCAGCAGAGGATGAAATTTCACGGGCGATCATGCTACCAAGCCAGGGGATTGCCTTCCTGATTCTTTGGAAACAACGACCTGAACTCCTCTTCCACCGCACCCTCAGGAAGACGGTAAGACATCAATGAGCACCATATCAAGGTGGATTGCCTCACCCAAGCTCCACTACCGCAGGAGAAGAATGAGCCACAATATACCCCCAGGCCTATCCCGAATACGACCTGATTCACCCGAATGCTTGTTCATCGTCGACGATGAAGAACGATATTTGTCCCATGATAGGGTTGCGGGTGACTTCCGGGGGTATTCCGGAGTACGTTCCCCAAGCTTCCCCCTCCTCCGAGCCCATCATACCAATCCCCGTATCAATGGTCACGCCCTCGCCCATCAAGCTATAGGGGGCGAAAATCAAATAAAGAAGTCAATATCCTGAAGGATCATGAAGTGTGTGGACGAACAGCATAAAGAGGGAAGGGAGCAGGAAGGATGGTATATTGCCCGAAAAATAAGGAGAGAAAAACGCGCAAGCAACGTGATAAATATCCGTAATAATCCCCAAAGCCTCGTGTCGTGTGGCTCTCTATCCCTCCCGACCCGTTGACTTCTCCTGCGCGGGACCGGCCATCAACGCTGATGCAATCTCATCTTGAATCCCTTGCGCCGCATTCACCCGACTGACAGCATCGCGAATAGGTCGCCCAACCACTAAATAATCCGCCCCCGCTTGAATGGCCTCAAAGGGAGTCAAGGACCGTTGATGTTCATGGGTGCTCTGGCCGGCTGGCCGCACGCCTGGTGAGACCAGGAGCGCCTTCTCCCCAAACCGTTCTCGCAGAATTCTGACATATTTCCCCGAAGCGATGAGGCCATCGCACCCTTGGGCCATGGTCATATCGGCCCGCCACATGACATAGTCGTCAAGCGACTGAAAACGAGCGGGATCTCCTGCGTGGGCACTTAGCAAACCAAGATCTTGAAGATCCTTCTCCCCCCAGCTTGATAGGAGTGGAACAGTCAAAATTTTCAGTGGCCGGTCACCCCGACCAAGCACTGCGGCTTTGGCTGTCGCGTGATTTCCCAAAATGGTGAGAAAATCGACACCAAGGTCGGCCGCCAAATTCACGGCTCGACGCACGGTTTCATCGATATCGTTCATCTTGAGATCTAAAAAAATACGGCAATTCCGTAGGCGTAATTCCTCAATAAAACCGGCATTTACGGCCAAGAACAATTCCAGGCCGATTTTATAAAACCAGACAATGCCCTCCAGCTCCTTCACATACCGGCGAGCCTCCTCTAGAGAGTGAACATCAAGCGCCACAATTAACCGTTCCTGGACGGGGATTCCGGTATTCATTCCTGATTCACCACACACATCAACATTCATCCACCCCTTCATGTCAGAGATTAATAAGTCTGATCACAGACCGATGGAAGATACCCGGTTAAGCAAAACGTTATGAAAAAAAATTCGAGGCAGAGTGCCACAATCAACGCGTGAACTCAAGACAGACAGAACCCTCGCCAATCCTTCCACTTTTATTCAGTGAAGCAAACTATTTCCCTAGTGCATGCCTGAGCTGACTGGGAACCCTGTATCTCTTCCATCGCACCCGTCTCTCTCCGCGGCTGATTTTCTCCCTAGGTTTTTCTACGCCAACTCTTTTCATGACCCAATCCAAGACAACATCATCGGAAGTTGACCAAAATAGGTAATCATCACCACGCAATGGCCTCGGCTGGAGTTAGATTCTTCGATTGCTTGAGGCGAAATGGTGGGTATATTGGAAAAAAAGAGTCGAAAAATCCGCCTTAATCCGTTGCAATTGTAGGCGATCAATTTCATCCCGGACAGCCTCATAGGAAGGAATGGTTCTGTATCCATTTGGATAAAAGGGTGTATCCAAACAGATATC
>JAOUGQ010000408.1 GCA_029865515.1 Nitrospirota bacterium | reverse complement strand
GAAGGCTTTTTCACCCTGCTGGGGTTGAAAAGCGCTGATGCACTAACTGTTCCACTGCCGGAAAATGCCGCTCCGGCAGGTTGCGAAATCGTTTTCGGCAGTCAGCAACGGCTTCCTCAACAGACGAATAATGTTTGGACGAAGGGAGTAAGTTTTTTGAATACTCCCGTAACCGTCCCTCAACTACCCGCGCCAAGGTGACATCCCCGGCCAGCGATTGGGCCGCCGCTTCAATATTCCCATGAGAGGCCACCAGGGCTTGAAATCCGAGACCTTTCAAACGCTGAGTCACAGTACTGCGATCCCACCCTAAGGCTTTGGCCGTCGCTTGCATATCGAACCCGTGACGGCGCAGGCATTCCAACACCATGGAATCCTCCTGCCGGCCTAACTCCTCCCTACCATAGCCCTCGCCCCCGGCAAGTAATGGTACCGGACTGCTGAGGTGCAAATCCGCTTCGGTAATGATGGAACCGTTGGCCAAGGCGACGGCTTGCGCCACGGTTTGTCGAAGTTCGCGAATATTGCCCGGCCATTGATACGCCACAATCGCATCCAGCGCTCCTTGAGTGAACTCCAAATCCATTCGATGTTGTTGGCGGGAAAAATGCTGTAGGAAGGATTGAGCCAACAGCAAGCGGTCTTCCTGCCCCCGCTGCCTGAGCGGAGGCAGGGTCAACACAATACTTCGTAACCGGTAATACAGATCTTCCCGGTATCGTCCCGCCTCCACATCTTTCTGAAGATCGCGATTCGTCGCAGCGATAATTCGCACATCCACCTGGGTCAGTCGACTTTCCCCTACCCGGTGAAATGACCCATCCTCCAAAAATCGAAGCAATTTTGCTTGCAAATCTGATGGGAGTTCCCCCACCTCATCCAAAAAGAGGGTTCCGCCATTCGCTGTTTCGATATATCCCTCCCGGCCGACCGCTCCGGTAAAAGCTCCCTTCACGTGGCCAAACAATTCGCCCTCAAATAACTCCGACCGGATGGCGGCCATATTTACCGAAACAAATGGCCCCCGATGCCTGGGGCTCAATGCGTGAGCCGCTTTGGCGAACACTTCTTTGCCGGTGCCCGTTTCTCCAAGCAGAAGAATGGGACTTTGCGTGACCGCCGCTTTTTTTAGATCCTGAAAGACACGAAGGACCGACGGATCACGGGTGAGGATCTGAAAAGATGCACATTCTTGTACTAATGCCTGGCTGTCGCCGGGAACCGGCGATAACGGAAAGGCCGCTTGGGATGCCGGCACCTGCTGACGGAGATTCTCCAAATCCTCTTGCAACCGATTAATCTGTCGCCGGGTTTCCTCCATCTCGGCTTGCGAAATCTCCAGTTGGCGAAATACGCCACCCTTCGCGGCTTGCAATCCCTTGATGACCGTCGCCGATTGATTCGCATGATCGTGCGCAGCATGCAATTGAGTCTCCAGTTCCCGAACATGATGCTGTTTCTCCGCCAGTTCTTTTTCCAATTGCCTTAACTGTTGTTGCCCCTGTGTGATCCGCCGTTGAATGATCGACTGAAACATGAAGGTTCGCCAAGCAATCGTTCCCCCTATCGTCATGCTCCAAGCCAATCCTGTCGTAAAGATCGGCCACACCCAACCCTGGCGAAGCCCCAAAAAAAGAGCCAGTCCGGCAAGCAGAACACCTGCCAGACCTGTCAGCCCAAGCCGTGTCAGCGAAGTCTCTCTGAGAAGGAAAAAGGCCAGGAGTAGGCCTACGCTACCAGTCACAAGAAAGGCAACCAACAAGGAAGGCGCGGAGACCCACCCGTTAGTCAGCACCGCGTTGGCCAAGACGGCATGAAGAAATTCTACCGGCACGGCGAATTCCCACGGCGTCGAAAGCGTTGGGTCCTTTGAACCGGGAGAAAAAATGATCACCACTTTTCCTCGAAACCAATTCGCTAATTGATCGCGATCCCTGCTCTGAATGATGTTCCATACGTCGGCAAAACCATGATTGGGAAATGGAGAATTGTTCCAGTGTCCAACGAATCGAACCTGATTGCCGATGACTTCAGGCTTGATTGCCGTTTTCGAAACGAACGAGGCAATTGTCAGACCGATCGGCGGATGCGGCGTAGAACCACCGGCAGATGCGGGAGGGGACTTCACACGTCGAAATACTCCATCTTCATCAGGTGCCAATGCCAGCCTTCCTAAATGGGTTGCCGCGTCCGCCAGTGTGAGAGGGACCGAATCAGGGTAGATCACAGACCCGATTCGTTTTGTCACTTCCGCCAGTCGAACCAGCCCCGACAACCCACCACATTCCGATTCGATGGGGGCTGAGACATCTAGTGAGGGAACAATGACCGTAGCTCCGGCTTCATGAAGAGCCAGCAGAGTCGCCTCCAACACGGCAAAATTCCATCGTCCTTCCCCGCACAAGGCTGGACTCGCATCCTTCCCTGCGGTGACGACCAACACAATGGAAGAATCGACTGGGCCAGCAGGCATATGAGCCAGTTGCCAATCGGTCAACCATCGTTCTGGTTGGGGAACGATCTTCGCAAAACTCAAGGCCACCAGGGTGCTCAACAGAGAAATGGCTAGAATCAACCCTCTTGTTTTCGATCGATCCGTCATAGATTTCCTACGCATGTCGGATAAGGGAATTCCTGCTCAATACCTGAACCATGGCTCAGTCTTACAATCCCGGTACCATCGGTTGTTCCGGGCACCCCTTTAA
>JAOUGQ010000107.1 GCA_029865515.1 Nitrospirota bacterium | reverse complement strand
CCGTTCGGCACGACCCTCCATCGCATCTTCAACAATGGTCTGGCCTTTGAGCTGTTCAGCCCAGGCAGGGGAATCTTGGTGGGTCATTCCCGCCTGATGCACATGTGTAGAAGACGTATTCTCGGCACCCACAAATGATGGGGCAGCCCACAAGACCGCCCCTCCCATCAGCGCCAAAAACACAGAAGCAGTAAGAAACCTACTTTTGCCGTGATACATTCTCCGGCCTCCTTACTTATGTTGTGGATAAAAAACCTACCTGTTTATGATTTAATGATTAACAACCGAACACACATTTGAAAATTCCAATATCTTTATTTTTGTGTTTCTTGATCTTGGCCGAACCTCTTTTTTAATTTTAAGTGCCGACGCCAGGCATCCTCTTTGGGAGGTCGGGCATTCCGGAGGCCGGTCCATCACACCCAACCCGACGTCGGCATTTAACGAAACGAGCAACAACGGTGCCAATTAAACCCTATATCTATATATATGCGACAAACGTCTTGAAGCAGTACTGGCGAGGGTTATAAAAAAATAATAAAAAAAGAGAAGGAAAATGCGATTCTTAGAAAATCCAAAGTCTTGAACACGTTTGGAGGTGAGTTGAAAATTTCAAAAGTAAATCAGATATTTCGATGTCCAATAAATTGGACAATGAAAATCGAAAAATGGGGAATTTAGGGGCAGAAACCTGGCAGGTTAAGAGATATTGTAGTCCCGTAATTTATTGTAGAGGCTGGAGCGACTGATGCTTAAGAAGCGAGCTGCCCGGGTTTTATCTCCCTTGGCATCCCGAAGGGCTTGCAGAATACGAGACCGTTCAGCTTCCTGCCGAGCGATTTTCCCGATAGTTCCCAAATCGCTTGTTGAATGTTTCACCTGATGATCGGCAAACAGATCATTGACTTCGATCGTATGATGCGGGCAGGTGACCACCACCCGCTCAATGACATTTTCTAATTCCCGGACGTTCCCCGGCCAGGGGTGTTCGACAAGAGCCTGTTGGGCATCAAGGCTCAGATGCATCGAAGCCCGCCCATGCGTTCGAGCCGATTGAGCCAGGAAATGCTTCACCAACAGTGGGACATCTTCTCTCCGATCTCTCAAGGGCGGCACAGTTAACGGAAGGACGGCGAGCCGATAATATAAGTCCGCACGGAATAACTTGGTTTGCACAAGATTTTCAAGGGGTTTATTGGCGGCCGAGATGACCCTCACATTCACCTTAATGGATTGATTACTCCCAACAGGCTTAATTTCCCCCTCCTGTAACACGCGGAGCAACCGTGCCTGAAACGCATGGCTGGTATCGGAGATTTCATCCAAAAAAATCGTGCCGCCTTCCGCCTCTTCAAACAACCCTTTTCGATCAGCCACCGCTCCGGTAAATGCCCCGCGGACATGCCCGAATAACTCGCTTTCCAATAGGGTTTCCGGAAGCGCGCTGCATTCCACCACGATAAAAGGATGCTCTCGGCGATGACCGGAGAAGTGAATGGTTTTGGCCACCAGTTCTTTTCCCGTCCCGCTTTCTCCCTGGATAAGAACGGTCGCTTCACTGGCCGAGACCAGTTGAATCATCTCGACCAATCGTTGAATCGGGGCACTCTCTCCAATGATAGCCTTGTGGGAGTCCCTGTCCGCCTGACGTAATCTTGAACCGGATGGAACGGACTGAGCCAAATCCTTGGAACCCAGAACCACACTCTCCCGGCCTTGAGCACCCATGAGCACCGCAAAATGCACAGTGCCTTCTCCACCTTTCAAGGGAACCGCACGAGGTAAGGGACAGACAGGATTCGCTATCACCGTCGAGGCCGAAAGAGGAGCGGATGTTACAGGAAATTGTTCAATCCCTTTAAACAGCTGTTTTCCATGACAACATTCACAATGTGCTCTTTGGCCGGAAGAAACACCTGAGTGCTCCTCTCCAGGAGCGTGAACCAAGGGACAACTGCCAACCAGGCGTTCCGCGGAAGGATTGGCATACACCAATTCCATCTGGGGATTAAATATCACGACAGGCTCATCTACGTGATGAGCCAGAAGCTTCAAGCCCTCAATTCGCGCACTCAAAGAAGCGGATAAATTAGAGTCTTGATACACGAACGATTCGGCCATCGCATCTCTTTCCCGCTAGGCTCTCTTTACTCTTACAAAAGAGACATATTCCCGCAGGGGTTCAAAAAACACATTCGGCAAATCCATGCCTTCAGATCGTGAATGCGAAGAGGTTTCTCAAAATATCCCTGCACGCCGCATTCTAGCGCTTTGGCTTTGGACTGACTATCTCCATAAGCCGTCATGACCACAATAGGGCACTCCGGTGCCCCCTCCTGAAGTTGCCGTAAATACGGATATCCGCCCCCCGGCATTTTCAGGTCGGTCACAATCATATTCGGCAGAACCGCCTTCAGGACATTCAAGGCATCTTTCCCATTCCCGGATTCGATCACCCTGCACCCTCGTTCCTCAAGGGCGTCGACAAGTAACTTTCGCATCGCTTCATCATCATCAACCACCAGGATGGTACAAGATTGACCACCTTCTTTTCCATGAGCCATGACTTGGGACATTACCACACCCTCCTCGGAACCAAGCATTCCTTGCATCGCAACACTCTACGCCCAGGAAACTTTCCTCATACAAAGATTCCAGCAATTTCCGGACCGCTGACAGATGGGTCGTAAGAACCAAAATTGTCGCATTTTTCCCGAATAACTCTGGATGAGAGAGGACAGCATGGGGATTTTTTCTACACTTGAATCGGTGCTGCTTTCCTTATAAGCCATCCAGAAAACCGTCCGAGAGCATGATTTTTGACCAAAGAGGCCAAAGGGACGGTACCCAACCTTCAATCTAATCATCTTCCCTTTCTTCTTCCTCACCTTCAATCTCCAGCTGGCCCCCACGATGACACTTCAGGCATTTGGCAAAGTGCCCGGGCCGATGGGCGCCCTCCCCTTCTTGAAACAAATGCTCAACCAGGGCATTGCGTAAAAGCGTACCACCCTTTTCCCCGACAACAGAATTCATCATGTGACAGTCCGAACAAGACGTCGCGCCTGTGGCCCGGAAAATCAATTCTCCATGGGGATTTCCGAGCCTACTGATCGTGATTGCCGTTAACAGCCCGCGATGTTCCGTGTGACAGTCCTGACAATCCCTGCTGGCTTGCATCACTTCTTGATGCAATTGGCCTACATCCGGTTGGGAGCGAGTGTTGAACCTTTCCATCGTATGACAGGCCAGGCATTTTTGAGGTGTCGCCCCCCGCAAGGGCTCATGACAGGACACACACGTGGCAATATCAGTGTGAAACCGGCTGAGGTCCCCCGGGGCCCATAACGCTTCCGTGTAATGGGGAGAGGCCCATGCCAGAAACCCAATAATGAGCCCTGTCAGAGTCCAGATGAGTGGAGCAACCCATGGCCGCCGACACCCTATCATTCAAAAGCCTCCAAAATAGAGCACCCCTCCAATGTGCAACAGGGTTAAGGAGACAAACGCCCATGTTAAGGGGCCATGGAGACATTTCCACCACCGGAGCGTCTCCTCTTGCAAGGCCAGATCATGCAGATGCGCATCAATGGCCTCCTCAGTCATTCCTTCAAAGGCCGACTCATGCCGTCGTTCATACAGAGTTCGAAAAGCCAGATAATGCAACGCCTGTCCGGTAATCCCACTCATCACCACCAGAACCATGGCGATGAGGGCCAAGATCGGCACCCAGGCGTGAAAATGCACACCGGCATGGACAAAAATCACTAAAGGCCCAACGATACCGAAGACGATATGTGCCTGAAACCATCGTTGTGACCAGACCTGATTAGGGTCCATCCATCGTTTAACGGGATACACAAAGGTGAACCCGATGAATACCAAGCCCATCCACCCAACCAGATGAGCCACCTGCGTATGCCCGAATGGCCTGTCTGCTCTGACGCTCAGGAAGTATTCGAGAAAAAGTGCGCTGGCAACAGTGACGAGCGCCAGACCCAGTACCAAAGAGGTCCGGCGGGAGAGAGACGGCATCATAAGGACGAACTCTTTTTCCCCATTTTCAACACTCCTCTGCACTCTTCATGAGGATGCAGAAAAAACCGGAGAAGAAGCCGGAAGGAGGGCCCTTAATTTTGTTTCAAGAACCTCGGCGTTCTTGATCCCACGGAATCGAAGACTCCGGTCTGAATCCTGACATCGAATAACCACCGTGCCAATTCCAAAAATCCTGGCCACCGGCCCTTGCATCACCTCGACCGCTTTGATCATTTCCAAATCCACACTGGCCATGTCCTTTCCCGAATATCCATTCCGGAGCAACACTCGCCTCGAGGTGATGAGATATTTAGCCCAAAAACGAAGAACCACGACCAGTCCCAATAACAACCCTGCCCCGACAACCCACATTTCCCAACCAGAGACTCCTGCCCGTTCAAGGATAAGACCTCGAAAGCCTGTCCAGAAGCTAAAAAAATAGAGCCAGCTGAATTGTCCCCAGGAGGGATATCCCTCCCAGAGAATCCGCTCCGAATCGCCTGACACATTCATGCATCGCAACCTTTCTCACAACTTGGTGAACGAGCAGAGCGACTCACGACACTTTAATTTCTCGACTTTTTGGCTTGGCTTTTGCGCTTTTTGGCAAATGCACTTTCAATACACCATCTTTATATTCGGCTGAGACTTTATCCTCTTCCGCATCCTCTGGAACAGTAAAACTCCTCTCAAACCGTCCATACGCTCGCTCAACCCGGTGATATTTCTTCCCTTTTTCTTCTTTCTCATACTTCCGTTCGCCAGAAATCGCTAACACCCCCTCATGCACGGAAATCTTCACATCCTCCTTTTTCACTTCGGGAAGGTCCGCCTTGATGAGGTATTCTTTGTCATCTTCTGTAATATCTACCAACGGGGCCCATTCCATGAGTCGCATCGACTCCTTCCCGCCCTCTTTTGCCATCGGCGCACGACCCGCCCACGAAGATAGCCGTTTCTCAAATTCCTGAATGTCCTGCATGGGATCCCAGCGCGATAACAAACTCATGAAAACACCTCCTCTCTATGAAATATGCGTAAATAACTCACACGCACCCGCCCTCTTCACCTTCCATCCTTTCCTATTGCGACCTCTGTGCCATTGGCTTACTCAGATCTAAGTTGTTGTTCCCGAACATTTTTTTGTATCGTTGTCGCTTGAGACCCAAAGCAATGGGGATAAAGGCCCCACTGCAAGGGTCTCGAACTGTGGCCATCTGCAACACCAGAATGGGGTGAGGGGAATGCGTGACAGGCAACGATTTCAAAACCGGGGAAGCTTGAATGACGAAGAAGGAAGCCACCCGGCATAAGAAATGACCGGTGGGGAAAATCGAGGAAACATTCCTGGCAGAAAAGAGCCTGCTCCCTCATTCGGGGATCAGCGTGGAGCTTCGACTGCGGATGTCCTTACTGAAGAAGCCGGGTTGAACACCGGTTCACCCGGCATCGAACTGAGCATGACCTATTCAAGAGTCAATTTAGAGATAGCCCATTTCCCTATTAGTTTGTGGAATTGATGAAACAGCCGATCCCCTGAAAGCTTCCATCGGGAAGGCGGGCTTTTTCCCGAGCGATTGAAGTGTTTCAACGATTCGTTCCGGACGGCCCCAGTCGCTCCACAGCACACCATCCAGCTCCATGACCCCTAATTGGACGGCAGGAGATTGCAACACATGCCGGGAAAAGCTTCGAGAGGGCATCTCCTGATAGATGGCTTGGAGGGTCGTCCCTTCGGCGGGAGACCCGATGCTCCTCCGTAATTGCTCAAACCGTTCCATCATATCGGGAAAGCACAACCATCCGGACTTCCACAGAGTCTCGACTTTCGCGACCAACACCAGGGTATTCCACAAGGCCCCCTCCGACATCAACCGCATGCCATCAGCTAAGTCCGGCTTTTCCACGAACGATTGCATGCGACGGATACACGCACCCTCGCTCCACCCCACCGCCCCGCCAACAGACATCCATCCATAATCAAGTTCAAGATGAGAAGGACGAACACCAAGGAGAATCATCCGGTCAGTTAAAAATTCGACCGCCCGCACTGCCCGACGCACGGTTGTCACAAATCGATCCTCGGGAAAAATAAAGTGATCGGAAGGAAACAGCACGACCACCGATTGAGGATCCCAGGCTCTCACATAGGTCAGGGGAAGAAAAATTCCCGGGGCGGTGTCACAATTCCGTGGCTGAAAGATCAGCGTGCCCTCATTTTGTCTTTTGAAATGATGATCCAAGCCCTGCTGATGAGTTCGACCGACAACCGTCACTTTCCTTAGGGGCAACACGACTTGATTGGCCCGATCCCAGGTATGTTGCAACATGGAGCGGGTCCCGACAAATGTGCAGTATTGTTTGGGAACCGGAGACCCGAGCCACTGCTGAATACACGGTCGAATACGTTCGCCTTCACCACCAGCCAAGACGATGGACCACACGGAGGAGGATTGGGTCTGAACAGTCATGATGGACCTCCCTGAAATGTAAAAAACTTAACAAATGGAACAGGATTGCCAATCGTCGCCTCACAAAACGTGAACAGAAAGTCTTTCAAGGCAAAGAGGGAGAAGCCGGAACCTCATGATACGGTTGGATAAGCAAATGAAGGGCCAGAATCAGAAGGAAAGACAATCCATTGATTTTCCAAAAATTTCCGTGAAGTCCCTGAAGCAGGAACGTGCAGAAATGTGCAAAACCGAACAGCACGAACTAAATAAATCGAACAAGCTGCAGGTTCCCACCTTCATAGGTATAGGGATCCTCCTCCAAGTTAAAGTTGCGCAACGGAATCTTAAGTGATTGTTCAACAAATGCCCTGAAGGGCACGGGAACATGAAGAAACGCTCTGCCAGCTGCGCCAAGAGGCGACACGCCCAATGATTACCTTCACGGCATTGGAGACATTGGAACACCCTGGCAACAGTGAGGCATGAAAAATCTTTCGAAAGAAGGAGGGGAAGGATTCAAACAAGGGAACTTGAAGTATTACACGGAGGACGAATTTCCAGTACCCTGTTTTTCTGACCTTGATTGAGAAAGGACGAGGTCATAGACGCATTCAATTTCTTTAATGGTTTTCTCGAAGGAAAATAGGCGTTTAACCCTGTTTCTCCCGGCCTCCCCCATTGATTGTCGCAACGCGGGATCCTCCAGCAAGACAACCAAGGCATCAGCAAGCTTCCTGGAATTGGCCGGAGGAACAAGCATGGCGGTTACGCCATCTTCAACGGCCTCCGGGATTCCACCAACCCGACTTGCGACAATCGGTTTTCCCATAGCCATCGCCTCCAGCAAAACAATCCCGAACCCTTCCAGGATCGATGGCAACACCAGGACGTCAAAATCAGCCATATACTCCAGGACATTCGACTGAAATCCTGCAAACGTCACGACAGAATTCAAATCCCTCTCATTCACAATTTCCATCAGTTGTTTATGATAACCATGATCTCCCTCTCCCACGATGACACACTGCACATCGGGAAGGATTTTTCTGACATCGGCTAACGCTTCCAAAAGATACACATAGCCTTTTCTTGGAAACAAATTGGCAACCGCGCCGATAATACGTTGTCCGCGGTTTAGACCATAGCGCTGTCTGATCAAACCTCTGTTGACCTTTTCAACTTTTGAGGACAGATCAATCCCGCTATACACAACCTGAATACGGTTGGGATCCACTCCCCCCTCAATCCCAACTTGTCGAATCTCTTTGCAAATGGCCAAGACTCGATCGGCTTTTGCCAGCCAATATTGTTTGACTCGACGGGGTTCAATCTGTTGACGAATATGCACAACACAGGGGATGCCGTTTTTCCAACAAGCCAACCACACAACCGGGAACCACCAGTAATCATTGAGATGCACCAGGTCGAATTTTTCCCTGTTCAGTATGGCAACCAACGACACCACAGCCATGGGAATTCGCCACAGATCTTTCACCTTTCGCCAGGAAGGGAACAAGACCGGAAAGACAGGAACAGGGATTGCCCTCAGTCTCTCAATGAAGGCTCCGGTTGGGGGGCACACGACAGAAGGATGAAAACGGACACGGTCAAGCCCCTTGATCATCGCGACCAAGTTCGTTTCCGCCCCTCCGATCTCTTTGATTCCGTGAACGTAAAGAATCTTTATAGGCATGCAGTCTTTTTTCCGAATAAGTAGAAAAAGAAACTCAATTTTAGGTTATTCAGCTAATCCAGGCCATTTTGAATTTTCATTTCGCTTATTGAGAACCCGAAGGTAAACCTCATCAACAGGAAGCCGGGGATCAACGACAAGATGTAAATTCACCATCTACTCACCATGGATACGAAATGACTAAATACCCGAATATCTGTGGAAGACGTTCTTTAAGATGCGGCCTTTGTCGCAACGAAAAGTATCTGCTCCCCGCCTAAGTATCCCAATTCCCTGGACCAGTATAGTAAAACTTTGGAGTCTTTAAATCCCACTGAATTCAACTCACCAACAAGTTCCCAACCAAAATGATAATAGCAAAGAAGGCCGAAAGAGCTAAGCGGGTTTCCATGATATTCGGGAGGTAAAATATGAGTTACTTTTCCAGTATCAGATATTGAGGCACGAATAATATTTTTTTCGGCTGTTTTCAGGAATGGAACGCTAAATAAAAGCATTCCGCCCCCCTTTAAGCAGCGATAACATTCTGCTAAAGCTTTTTTGTATTGTGGAATATGTTCAAATACATCGAGGGCCAGCATATAATCAAATTCCTCGTCTTCGAATGACAAGTGAAGAAGATCTTCATGTCTTATTTTCTTGAATTTGAATTTTTCGAGCCATTTCAGATGATAACTTCCGGGTTTATGCAATGCGCCTAAAAACT
This sequence comes from Nitrospirota bacterium, assembly GCA_029865515.1. Classification (GTDB taxonomy): domain Bacteria; phylum Nitrospirota; class Nitrospiria; order Nitrospirales; family UBA8639; genus Nitrospira_E. Next base: position 380 of record JAOUGQ010000107.1, on the reverse strand, counting down.
CACTTCCCTGGATATCAGGAAAAGTTTCCTTAAAGCAGGTGTATAAGGGAGTTGCTTGTTCGGCAATAAATATCCTGGCTTGGGGATACGGACGACAGATCTGTTCAAATATATGTTTTGTAGCGCGCATTCGATTATTCAGGCGACAATTGGGACAAATGACCCCCTCCCTCCAATTTGGGAATAATTCCCCGGCAAATTCAAAAGCATTTTTAAAGTCTATGAGGAAATCCACCTTCGTCTTACAAATATAACAATAACCATTCAAGGTAAAGGTCTTTGGAGTATTTGGGATAAGAGTTTTTTCAAATGCCCATATGGCAAGATGGTCATCGCGGTGAATATTTGCGTGATTTTTGTAATCTTCAAAGGAATGCATC
>JAOUGQ010000407.1 GCA_029865515.1 Nitrospirota bacterium | reverse complement strand
TAAATAAAACGTGGTGGTTTTTCCCCTATTTTTGAACGTGGAGATATCATGAAGAATGTCAGCCCTCTCGCGGGACAGGCAACCACGCCTTCCATGCTCGCCAACATTCCCAGATTGGTGACCGCCTATTACACGAGTCGCCCGGACCCTTCGGTGCCGGAACAACGGGTGGCGTTCGGGACATCGGGACATCGCGGCTCCTCGTTGAAACATTCGTTTAATGAAGCGCATATCCTGGCCACGACCCAGGCCATCTGCCTTTATCGGAAACAACAACATATTGACGGACCTCTCTTCTTGGGTATAGATACCCACGCGCTTTCAGAACCTGCCCTGGCGAGTACCCTGGAAGTCCTGGCCGCCAATGACGTGATCGTGATGGTGGACCGCGACAACGGCTACACCCCGACCCCGGTCATTTCCCATGCGATCCTGACGTACAATCGCGCTCGGAAGACGGGTCTGGCCGACGGCATTGTGATCACGCCCTCCCACAATCCCCCTGAAGACGGCGGCTTTAAATATAATCCCCCACATGGCGGGCCGGCTGATGCCGATGTCACCACCTGGATCGAGAAGCAAGCGAACGCGTTTCTGACTGCTAACCTGCGCGAAGTGAAGCGCATGCCGTATGAGAAGGCGCGCAGGGCGTCGACCACACATCAACATGATTATGTGGGTTCATATGTTGGAGACCTTGAGGCCGTGATCGACATGGAGGCGATCCGCGACGGGCGGCTTTCCATCGGGGTGGATCCGCTTGGCGGAGCGGGAGTGGCCTATTGGGGACCCATCACCGAACGGTACGGATTCCCGGTCACGGTCGTGCATGAAGGCGTGGACCCGACGTTTCGCTTCATGAATCTGGATTGGGACGGAAAGATTCGCATGGATTGTTCCTCACCCTACGCCATGGCCGGACTGATTGCCTTGAAGGATCGTTTTGATATTGCCTTCGCCAACGATACCGACCACGACCGGCACGGGATTGTGACGCGGACCGCGGGGCTGATGAATCCCAATCACTACCTGGCCGCGGCCATTTCGTATCTGTTCACTCAACGCTCCGGCTGGCGGCAGGATGCCGCAGTTGGAAAGACCGTGGTGAGTAGCAGCATGATTGATCGTGTGGCTGCCAAATTAGGACGGCGTCTCGTTGAAGTGCCGGTTGGATTTAAATGGTTTGTGGATGGGCTGATTGACGGGTCGGTCGGGTTCGGAGGTGAAGAGAGTGCCGGCGCGTCTTTTCTTCGTCGAGACGGCACCGTGTGGACGACTGATAAAGACGGCATCATTCTGGATTTGTTGGCTGCGGAGATGATGGCCAAGACCGGGCGAGATCCGGGACAACTCTACCTCGACCTCACGAAGGAGCTTGGAACCCCGGTCTATGAGCGCATCGATGCCCCGGCCACACCCGCGCAGAAAGCCATTCTCAAAAAACTCACGCCTCAGCAGATTCAGGCTTCCGAATTAGCGGGAGAAAAGATTACCGGCATTCTGACATCGGCACCGGGAACCGGCAGTGCCATTGGCGGGCTAAAAGTGATGACGGAGAATGGATGGTTTGCCGCTCGCCCTTCGGGAACGGAGGATGTGTATAAGATTTATGCGGAGAGCTTTCGAGGCGAGACGCATCTGAGGCGCATCCAGGAGGAAGCGCAGGCCCTGGTAACCAAAGCCTTAGGATCGGCCTCGTAGTCAATGCAGGGTCGAGTTGCGCAACTCCTGTTTTGTTCAGATTTCCAGGCTATAGGCGTTGTCGTCCTGAGGGGACCGAAGGATCTAGCTCAGCCGAAGGGCTGTTCAACCTGGGCACAGATCCTTCGCCGGGCCTTGTCTGAGCGAAGTCGAATGGATCAGGATGAACCACCTGGTAAGGTTCGCACTACTTAGAACATCAACACTCTTGATCCCGCCCATTTGCAACTCAACCACCACAGCCGAACTGCTCTATCCTAATGAGCTGCCATTTCTTCAACCGAAAGATGATGACCGTCACCACATGACGAACAACTTTTTAGAACTGAACAACGCATGACCGACACGACAAACGAGCCATTTGCCGTTCAGGAACCGGCTTTCTTTTCCTACGGATTCCGACCGTTTTTCCTTAGTGCCGCGCTGTTTGCCAGCGTGGCCATCCCTGCGTGGATCCTGATTGTTGCCGGCGCAGGCAACGTGAGTTTTCTCTATGCCCCGCGAGAGTGGCATGTGCATGAGATGCTCTTCGGCTTTCTTCCCGCCGTGATCGCCGGATTCCTGCTCACCGCCATGCCCAACTGGACGGAGCGTCCTCCGATCAAGGGAATGCCGCTGATGTGTTTGTGGTCGGTGTGGCTGGCAGGACGCCTGGTCATTGCCATCCACTGGCTCCCTCCGTTTCTATCCGCCATCATTGACGGTGCCTTTCTTGTGACCCTGGCGATCATTGCCTGGAGGGAGATTGCTATCGGGAAGGCGTGGGATCGTGCGCCGATAGGCGTGCTGATCAGTCTATACGCGGGGGCTAATCTTCTCTTCCACTCCATGGCCTTGCGCAGCGGGGAGACGGATCTTCCCGAGCGGATGGCGCTCACGGTTATCATCCTCCTGTTGGCGCTCATCGGGGGACGCGTTGTTCCCGGCTTTACGCTCGATTTCCTCAGCGAGCGCGGCATGGTCGAACACCCTCCGCCTTTTTCCCGGTTCGATGGCCTGTCAATTCTTCTC
>JAOUGQ010000106.1 GCA_029865515.1 Nitrospirota bacterium | reverse complement strand
GAGTGGATGGGATGATGTCACGTGTTCCGACATGGTCATCCCAAGGATACACGCTCATCGAAGTGGTGGTGGCCCTCGCCTTGAGTCTCTTTACGATAAGTGCGGTGTATTCGCTGTATGTTCAAGAACTGAAAGCCCAAGGCGTGCGAGAAAATGTATTGGATATGCAGCAGCAGGCTCGTGTGGTGGTGGATTTAGTGGGCCGGGAAATCCTGATGGCCGGATATGATCCACGAGGAGTGAATCGTGACTCTGATTTTACCAATGATTTTGATGGGGTCACGTTTGATCCAGGCAAGCTGTCTATCAAGGCTGATTTGAATGGGAACGGGATCACCAGCGATGCCAATGAATCGATCGTGTTTGTTCATGATGCCGCGGCCTACATGCTCCGGCGCAATACCGGCGGCGGGAATCAACCGTTTGGCGAAGACATTGAAGCGTTTGTCGTGGACTATTTTGATCAGGCTGGAAATCCGACATCAGACTCCAAGGCCATACGACAAGTGAGGATCACGGTGACGGCACGAACATCAAAGCCCGATTCGCAGTATGCGCAAAACGGTGGATATCGAACATTGACTCTCCATTCCCGAATCACGACGAGAAATGGCCAATTATGAATAGATTGTTGTCCAAAACAGGAGTGAGCTGTTGCGCGGATTCCACGGGTGGGGCGCTCATTGCGGCACTGTTATTGGTCGCTATTTCGGCAATTATGGGTGCAACGATTCTTTTTGCCACGTCCACGGATCTTCAGATCAGTGGCAATTATCGAAGGGCGGTGGAAACATTCTATGCCGCAGAAGCAGGTATTGCAGAAACCTCTGTTCGTTTAAGCGGGTCGCCCTCATCGAATCCAGCGTATTTTGGCGATTCCTCTCCAATCATGCAACCAAATTGGTCAGCCTATGTGTTGTCCAATCCCGGTTGGAAATCGCAGGACGATACCTCGTATTCCACTCTGTTCACAAACTATATTCCCGTTAGTGGGAATCTCACTAATACTGCCGTCCTTGCCAATAGTATCCAAACCGCTCTGCCCTACTGGACCAAAGTTCGTCATAAAACCGAATTTGATGCTGAACAAGCCGGCCACAGTTCACTAACGCCCCATTACCAGGATACCGATGGAGTCACAGCGGGTCATTCACAAATCAACCAGGGCAATGTGGTTTATTACGGATTTGCATCGGGAAATGGACTCAAGCCCATGTCATTTACGTCAGCAAATCCCACCCTATATTCCCCGGTTGAAATCATCATCAGTCAGGGTGAGCTGGAGGGGGCCATGTCTCTTCTTCAGGTAGAGGTTGCGCATCCGCCTGGTCCCCCATTGCTGGCCCCCTTGTATGCCAATAGCCAGGTCTTTTTCGGTGGAGGAACCGCAGCAGTCGAAGGGTTTGATAGCTGTGGGCTTCTGTCAGAAGGCAGGCCCCCTGTGTGGATGGGGCCAGCAGGTGCCTTGGTGGGAAATCCGACCTTTACGGGAAATCCACCGATCCCCCAATCGGGTACGGAGGCCCTTGATTTGGTTAAAACTCTGGAGGACCTCAAGCGTGGTGCTGAGGTCATTAACGGAGATCTTGTGAGCGTGAAGCCGGGTGTACCAGGGACCCCTGCCCTGCTGTATGCCGAACCGTCGGCAGGGGGATTTTGGAGTGAACTCGCCGTTCAGAATGTCAACGGATTTGGCGTTCTCCTGGTTAAGGGGAACGTAAAAATTTCAGCGCCTTTTCATTGGGAAGGTCTTGTCATTGTTTCTGGACAAATTACGTTTGATGGTGGAATCGGGACTTCAGCCATTCATGGCGCGCTCTTTGCGGACCAGGTGCATATCCTGAGTGGTGATGTGACGATAACCCTGGATACCTGTCCAATTGCTGCGTCTCTTCGTGTGCTTCCAGTCGCTATCCTCAATTGGCAGCACCTTCTTTAGAAACCGTCTGACTGACTCATCGATTCCCCAAATCCGACAGGCTCCTTCTTAATGCCCATAACTTCTTGATGCTTCAAGTGTTTTCTTTTCAGATTGAGAACCTTCCCAATCTTCCCATTTCTGCAAATCCCTTCTGATGCTTTTGAATGGGGGCGAAATGGGTCTTTTGATTGATTGCACAGGCGAGATACCATTCTTACAATGCTGTTGTCACGGGACGAATGTGTGTTCTTAGTTAACTTTTTATGGGGTAAAAACCATGTCAGCACAACCAGACATTATTTACACGAAAGTTGATGAAGCGCCTGAGCTTGCGAGCGGATCTTTTCTTCCAATCATTCAGTCTTTTGCCAAAGCCGCAGGCGTGACCGTCGGCACAAAAGATATCTCGCTCGCGGGAAGAATCCTTGCCCAATTTTCTGACAAACTGAAGCCGGAGCAACGGCAAGCGGATGATCTGGCCTTACTGGGGGAACTGGTTGAAAAGCCGGAAGCCAATGTCATCAAGTTGCCCAATATCAGTGCGTCCCTTCCTCAAATAAAGGGTGCTATCGCCGAATTGCAATCCCAGGGTTATGCGGTTCCTGACTATCCCGAAGATCCCAAAAATGATGAAGAAAGGGAGATCAAAGCCAAATATGACAAGGTGAAGGGAAGCGCGGTGAACCCGGTTTTACGACAAGGGAACTCTGACCGCCGGGCCTCGGCATCCGTCAAGCAATATGCCAAAAAGAACCCTCATAAAATGGGTAAATGGACAAAAGACTCTCGCACGCATGTCGCGCATATGAAGAGCGGGGATTTCTTCGGCAATGAAAAGTCCGCCACCATTACCGATCAGACGGCCGGAAAAGGCCGGATTGAATTTGTGGCAGGGGACGGGAGTGTCAAGGTCTTAAAAGACAAGCTGACGCTGAAGGCGGGCGATGTGCTTGATGCCTCGGTGATGAGCTGCCGGGCGTTACGCCAATTCTTGAAAGAACAAGTGGCGGATGCCAAACAAAGCGGAATCTTGTGGTCGTTGCATCTGAAAGCCACGATGATGAAGGTTTCTGATCCCATTATGTTTGGCCATGCCGTCACGGTGTATTTTGAGGATGTGTTTAAGAAACATGAAAAGGTCTTTAACGAACTGGGCGTGAATCCGAACAATGGCCTGGGGGATGTGTACGCCAAAATTGGAAAATTACCAGCTGCGCAACAAGAGGAAATCAAAGCTGATATTCAAGCAGCCTTAAAAAACGGTCCCGCTCTCGCGATGGTGGATTCCGACAAAGGGATCACCAATTTACATGTTCCGAGCGACATCATTATTGATGCCTCCATGGCAGCTGCCCTTCGGACTTCCGGGAAAATGTGGGGCCCCGACGGAAAAGAACATGACATGAAGGCGATCGTTCCAGATCGCAGTTACGCCGGCATTTACCAGGCGGTCGTCGAATTTTGCCGGGAAAATGGCGAATTTAATCCATCCACCATGGGCAGTGTGCCTAATGTGGGCCTGATGGCCCAAAAGGCGGAGGAGTACGGATCGCACGACAAAACTTTTGAAGCTACTGGCAAAGGCGTGGTTCGGGTGATTGATGGGGCAGGGAAAGTGCTGCTTCAACACGATGTTGAAAAAGGCGATATCTGGCGCAGTTGTTATACGACGGATATCTCGATTAAAGACTGGGTCAAACTGGCTGTGAATCGAGCCAGAGCCTCCTCGACCCCGGTGGTGTTCTGGTTAAATAAAAATCGAGCGCATGATGCGCAGCTGATTGAAAAAGTGAATCGCTATTTGAAGGATCACGATACAAAAGGTCTCGATATTCAGATTATGGCGCCTAATGATGCGATGAAGCACTCTCTGGAACGTGCGAAAAAAGGTCTCGACACCATTTCCGCAACTGGAAACGTGCTTCGTGATTATCTCACCGATCTCTTTCCGATTTTAGAACTGGGCACGAGCGCCAAAATGCTCTCAATCGTCCCGCTCATCAATGGCGGTGGTCTGTTTGAGACCGGGGCTGGAGGATCGGCGCCGAAGCATGTCCAGCAGTTTGTGAAGGAAGGGCATTTACGTTGGGATTCACTCGGGGAATTTTTAGCTCTTTCGGAATCGTTTGCCCATTTGGGTCAAACCAAGTCTAATAAAAAAGCGAAGGTTCTTGCTGAAACGCTTGACCGGGCCACCGGCAAACTTATGGAAAATCGAAAGGCCCCCGGGCGCGAACTTGGTCAGTTGGATAATATTGGAAGCCATGTGTACGAAGCGTTGTATTGGGCGCAGGAACTGGCCGCCCAAAATGACGATCTTGACCTCAAAAAACAGTTTGCCCCAATCTCGAAAGAATTGGAGTCCAAAATCGATGTTATTCTGGAAGAGATCAAAGCCGCGAAGGGGAGGGCTCAGGATATCGGCGGGTATTATCATCCGGATGCGGCCAAGGTGAAGGCCGCGATGCGCCCAAGTGCCACCCTCAACAAAATCCTGGAGAGTGTGGCCTAAGTGCTAACCGTATGATTGTCTTCTGATAATCGAATTGATGGTCAAAGCAACGAGCCCGGCTCCAACAGGGAGCTGGCTCGTTGTTTTTTATAGGAACACCTCTCCTAAATCTTTGTCTCCTGGCCATGCCTGACATGGTTTTGCCGCGTCGGTCTCGGAATTGTCCAGGTTCACTCATCGACAAGCTTTCAAAGCTGGCTGTGATTTTTTATCTCCCTTGATCCCCTGTCAGGACCGGTTAGCTTATGGCTGCTGACTTGGCCTTCTCATTCCATCTGTCCAATTTTAAAAGTTTTTTCTAGGTATGATTTGTGGGGTATCTCATCCTTATCGGTCATGATGACACTGGGACTTTCGTGAGGGGTGACATGGGTCTTTTGATTGATTGCAGAGGAAGAAGGCCGTTCGTACAATGCACTTTTCCACGGCACGGGTGTGTTGTGCTAAGTTTGTCCTTAACCATCTTGATGAGTCCCTGAAGGAAGGGTTGGATTATGGCAAAAGTCCTTGAAGGCCCGGGAATGGGTTTACTACGAAAATGGGGGATTTCGACCCCCAATTATGTGGTCGTGACCTCGAGTGAGGAATTTGACCAATTATCTCAGGTCAATGACTGGCTTCAAAAAAGTAAACTTGTGGTCAAAGCGCATGAAGCGCTTGGCTCTCGTTTTAAATTGGGGTTAGTCAAGGTTGGCTTGGACCTCACGGCAGCGAAAGCAGCTGTGCGGGAGATGCTTGGGAAAAAGCTGGAAACCCTAACGATCAGAGAGGTCATTGTTTCGGAAGCGGTTGACCATAAAGAAGAATTTTATGCCTCGGCTAAATCTACTCGCGATGGGGTGGATCTGATGGTGGCAACCTGTGGAGGCATCGAAGTGGAATCCAATTGGGATAAGGTAAAGCACCTGTCCATAGAAATTGGAGAGGCTCCCACTGACTCGGCTTTGTCTTCGTTGGTTAAAGATGCCGGGTTTTCCGGGGAGACCGCTGCCAAAATGGCCGAGTTCCTGAAAAAAATGTTTACCTGCTTTGACAATGAAGATGCGCAATATGTGGAAGTGAACCCGGTTGTCCTCAGTGGCAAGGGAGAACTTGTGGCCCTGGATGCGGTGACGCTCCTGGATGGCGATGCCAAGTTCCGTCACAAAGATTGGACCTTTCCGTTTGCCGCTGAATTTGGCCGTGCGTATACCAAAAATGAGGAAGAAGTCATGGCCGTCGATGCCAAAGTGAAGGGCTCTGTGAAGCTTATTGAGATCCCTGGTGGCAATATCGCGATGTTACCTGCCGGCGGGGGAGCCAGCGTGTATTATTCCGATGCCGTGGTGGCTCGTGGCGGGAAGCTCGCCAATTACGCTGAATATTCGGGCGATCCACCTGACTGGGCTGTGGAAGTTCTGACGGAAAAAGTCTGTTCCTTGCCTGGCATTAAGCATATTATCGTGGGCGGGGCGATCGCGAATTTTACCGATGTGAAAAAAACGTTTGGAGGGATAATCAATGCCTTTCGCAAAGCCAAAAACGAAGGGAAGCTCCAGGGGGTAAAAATTTGGGTGCGACGGGGCGGCCCGAATGAACTGCAAGGATTAGCGGCTATGCGAGCGCTTCAGGATGAGGGCTTTGATATTCACGTGTTTGACCGCAAGACGCCATTAACTGATATTGTCGATATGGCTATGGCTACCAAATAACCTTCTTGACCTTGAGGATGTAGGAGACCGTTTCGATGAGTATTCTTGCAACGAAAGACACACATGTCGTCATTCAAGGGGGACTTGCCGGTGTGAATGCCGCTCGTCGCATGGCTGAGTTCCGGTACATGATCAAGCAGCCGTTGAATGTGTCCGCATTCGTGTATCCGCCTGATGCGGGGAAGACGAATGAGATCATCTGCGGAACCGAGTTAGTGATGATTCCCATTTATAAGACCGTCGAGGAAGCGACCGCCAACCATCCCGAGATTAATACAAGTCTCGTGTATATCGGGGCGGATCGAGCTTATGCGGGTACCATGGAAGCGTTGAATGATCCGCATATTAAGACGGTCTCTATGATTACCGAAGGGGTGCCGGAAAAAGATTCGAAGCTTCTGGGAAAGCATGCCCGCAAACTTGGGAAGACCTTCAATGGCCCTTCCTCGATTGGTGTGGTGTCGGCCGGGGAATGCCGCCTCGGGGTGATCGGCGGTGCTTTTGACAATTTGGTGGCATGCAAGCTGTATCGTCCTGGTTCCTTTGGCGTGATTACCAAGTCAGGGGGATTGTCGAACGAGATTATTTGGATTTGTTCACAGTTTGCGGATGGTATTACGACGGCTATCGGCATCGGTGGCGATGCCTACCCGGGAACCGACTATGTCAGCTACCTCGAAATGTTTGAGAACGATCAGCAAACCAAGGCCGTGGTGATTGTCGGAGAAATGGGTGGTGATTTGGAAGAGCGTGCTGCCGAATGGTACGGGGCCAAGAAACGCCGGATTAAGTTATTGGCGGTCGTGTCAGGATTCTGCCAGGAGAGTCTACCGAAAGGGATGAAATTCGGGCATGCCGGGGCAAAGGAAGGGTTGAAGGGGGAAGGTTCTGCACGCGCAAAGTCCGAAGCGCTGAAAAAATCCGGGGCGATTGTACCGGATACCTTTGGAGCTCTAGGGCCGGCCATCAAGGCCACGCACGAAGAATTACTGAAAAGCGGTCAAGCCAAGCCAATCCCTGATTTGGCTCCTGCGGATGTTCCGAAGCTCCCCAAAACTGTTCAAGAAAGCATGAAGTCCGGGGAAGTGCTGGTAACGCCACTGATCAAATCGACAATCAGTGACGATCGCGGTGATGAACCTCTTTATCAAGGGTATCCTGCCTCTGAACTGATCAATAGCGGGTATGACATTCCCCACATTATCGGCTTGCTGTGGGACAATCGGCTTGTCTCGAAACAAGAAGCTGAAATTATTAAGCGCATCATCATGCTATCGGCAGATCATGGCCCTTGTGTGAGTGGAGCCTTGACGACGATTATTGCGGCTTGCGCAGGAATTGGCCTGTCCCAGGCGGTTGCGGCAGGCATGATCATGATTGGCCCACGCTTTGGTGGGGCGGTGACTGATGCGGGAAAATGGTTTAAGTACGCGATCGACAACAAACTCTCTGTCGATGATTTCCTGTCCTACATGAAGAAAAATGTGGGACCGGTTCCGGGGATCGGTCATCGTGTGAAAAGCCTACGAAATCCCGATAAGCGGGTGAAGGAGTTGGTCGGCTACGTGAAAAGTTTGAATATGGCCACTCCGCACTTGGATTTTGCTCTTGAAGTAGAAAAAATTACGGCTGCTAAAAAGGATAACCTCATCCTGAATGTCGATGGGACCATGGCGGCGGTATTAGTCGATATCGGCTTCCCGGTTGATAGTCTGAATGGCTTCTTTATTTTGTCTCGAACCATCGGAATGATCGGCCATTGGACTGATCAAAAGCGGCAGGGGAGCCGGCTCATCCGATTGTTTGACTATCTGGTGAATTACGCATCCCCCAAGCGTCGCGATGTGCCTCCCTTAAAATGAGACAGTTGGCAATGGTCGGTTTTCGTTTCACTTTATCCATGTTGAACTGAACCCAGGAGATGGTCGTATGTCCGTAGAAATGGTCAAGAAATTGTATGCCTCAATGCCCGGAATTGTGGACAAAGCTCGCAAGAAATTTGGCCGTCCTCTCACGCTGACAGAAAAGATACTGGTCAGCCATGCGGATAATTTTGATACGCAAGTCTGGGAGCGCGGAAAGGCCATGTTGGCCCTTCGACCTGATAGGGTTGCGATGCAGGATGCGACGGCTCAAATGGCCATGTTGCAGTTTATGCAAGCGGGAAAACAGAAGGTTGCGGTTCCGAGCACGATTCACTGCGATCACTTGATCCGGGCCGAGGTGGGATCGGAAAAGGATCTTCTGCGGGCGTGTGATGAAAATAAGGAAGTTTATAATTTTCTGGCCTCAGCCGCGAAAAAATATGGTATCGGGTTCTGGAAGCCTGGAGCCGGGATCATCCACCAGGTTGTATTGGAAAACTACGCGTTTCCTGGTGGGTTGATCATTGGAACCGATTCTCACACTCCGAATGGTGGAGGGTTGGGTATGCTGGCCATCGGTGTCGGTGGAGCCGACGCCGGCGAAGTGATGGCTGGTCTGCCATGGGAAGTCCTTCATCCTAAACTTATCGGGGTGCGGCTGACTGGAAAACTCAGTGGTTGGGCTTCGCCTAAAGATGTCATCCTGTATATTTGTGGGCTCCTTACTGTAAAAGGCGGCACCAATAAGATTGTCGAATACTTTGGTCCTGGTGCGGAAACCATTAGTGCCACAGGTAAAGGCACCATAACCAATATGGGAGCTGAGCTTGGAGCCACAACTTCGGTGTTCCCATTCGATCAAAAGATGGTGGCGTATTTGAATGTCACGGAGCGTACTGACATTGCCAAACTGGCCGAGGCCAATCGGAATATGTTGGTTGCGGATCCTGAAGTCTATCAGTCTCCAGAAAAATACTTCGATGAAATCGTCGAAATCGATCTGTCCACTCTTGAACCACACGTTGTGGGACCGCACACTCCTGACCTCGCGAGGCCCATCTCCAAGATGGCAGCGGAAGCCAAAGAAAAAGGCTATCCCGTTCAGTTGAAAGCGACATTAGTAGGAAGCTGCACCAACTCATCCTATGAAGATATCGGACGTGCGGCGAATATTGCCAAGCAAGGGTTGCAAGCCGGGCTCAAAGCCAAAACCGCCTTCCTGGTCAGTCCTGGATCAGAGCGGATTTACCACACTATGAAGCGCGAAGGATTTTTGGAGACCTTTGAAAGCATGGGAGCCACCGTTTTAGCGAATGCCTGTGGCCCCTGTATCGGCCAATGGAAGCGG
>JAOUGQ010000405.1 GCA_029865515.1 Nitrospirota bacterium | reverse complement strand
TATGATCAGCGCCCGGCACCACATACCACTGTTTGGGCTCATGAGCCGTGTCGAACACCTGCCGCCCCAAGGCAACCGGAACAATGGAATCCTTTTCGCCATGAATGACCAGGACAGGCCGCTGAAGTCTGGGAATCTTTTGAGCCAGATTGAATTCCACATCCACGAACCATCGGGCAGGCAGCCCCAAATAATGTTGATCCGACATCGCTTGGATGGAAGGAAAGGACCCCTCAAGAATCACCCCTGCAGAGGGCCGAAGGATCGCCACTTCTCCAGCCACGCATGCGCCGAGTGATCGTCCAAACACCACAATCCGGTCTGAGGCAATCCGCCGTTGGTGAAGGACATAGTCATATCCGGCGAGGGCATCCTGATATATTCCGGGTTCGGAAGGAGAGCCGCTGCTTCGACCATATCCGCGATAATCAAATATAAAAACAGATAACCCCCGCCGATACAGCTCACGGATATTTGCTAATCGGTGACTGATATTGCCCGCATTGCCATGACACCAGAAGAGTACGGGTTTGGTCGGTCCGGCATCCACAAACCACCCGTATATGGTGACGGACTCATCGACCGGAAGCCACACCTCTTCCAGCGGCAGACCACTGAGACTCGCCCAATTCCGGTCATCCCAGGGAGAAGGTTGAAACACAAAGACTCCTTCAAGCATAGACGTATTCTAGCAAGGTTCAGACAAAAACGCGGGTAGGAAATTTCCCGACCAGGTTGATCTTCAGGTAGAATTTTCTTTTACCACGTGGGGATATTACATCATGGCCACATATGCGATTGGAGATGTGCAGGGATGCGTCCAGGCCTTACACCGCCTGCTGGAAAAGATTCACTTCCATCCAGCCAGGGATCGCCTCTGGTTCGTGGGGGATTTAGTCAACAGGGGACCCCACTCCGTAGAAGTGCTTCGGCTCATCAAACAGTTAGGAACCTCAGCCATAACGGTGCTGGGCAACCATGATTTACATCTTCTGGCCGTGTGGGCCAAGGTAACCACACTCAGCCGGAAAGACACCTTACAATCGGTGCTATCAGCACCTGATGCGGAGGAATTACTCACCTGGTTGCGGTTTCGACCCCTTATCCACGTCGAAAATGGGTACTGCCTGGTTCACGCCGGCCTGTTGCCATCCTGGTCTATTCCCCAAGCTCTGTCCTTAGCTCGAGAGGTGGAGGAGGCATTGCAGGATGATCATTTTCACCAACTCTTACCGGCTATCTATTTTCGAAAAGACATCATGCCATCATCCCATCTGAGCCTTGAAGAACGATTAGGCCTGACAACCAATGTCTTGACCCGTCTCCGGGTCTGCACCAAAGAAGGCATCCCTGAGTTCTCGTTCAAGGGACATCCGAAAGAAACCCCTCTGGGGTTTATGCCCTGGTTCCGGGTTCCCGATCGAGCCACGCAACATGACACGATTATTTTTGGACATTGGTCAGCCCTAGGCGTGGTCAGAGAACAGCAGGTATTCGCCATCGATGGCGGATGCGTGTGGGGGCGTGAACTGGTTGCCCTTTGCCTTGAAGATCAACAACTCTACCGCGTCTCCTGCCAAAAGATGTAATCAAATCTTTCTGCTCTCCGCCTTACCGCCGAAGAGACAGCACGCGCGATCTGAACCAACAAAAATCAGAGCCTGAGCTTACTCAACATTCCAACATCAGCCATTGGTCCTGTATCTGATGAGATACATTCTGTATCCGTTTGGATAACTTTTGGCCTTTCACCAAACCATCCAATTTTGAGTGCCTCCAATCCGTGAACCTGATATTTCTGGGCTATTTTCTCGATTTTTGGCCATTTTTTTTAGGAAAAGTCCAGGCACTTATTTTGCTTTGAGATATTAGGTAACAAAGAAACCTTACCCGAAAAGGAAAGCACGTGATCAGTAAGCCTCAAGATCTCATCAGCACATTATTCACCTCGAGAGGGGACACCTAGTCATGAAAACCTCTATGCAACAAATGGCCAATTCATCAGCGAACAAAACATCCAACAAAACGGATCGAAAAATTCGCCGACGTCATACCCGTATTCATTTGGATTCTCTTAGACCCGCTCCACCCACCCAGCTTACTGACACACACACTCAACAATGTCCCAAATGCCAGGGGCTGGTGCTTAAAGAAGGTGGAGAGACCTCTGATGAAACCGTGACCCGTTGCCTGAATTGCGGATGGCAACCTCATTATCAGGCTCCCAGAATTCAAGAAACAGCAGAATCAAGAACAATTCGCTCACTCACAGCCCAGTTTGTTTCAGAACACGACTGGTATCGCCTGCCCGTAGCATTCTAGTCCACCTGAAATTCTTCTGGATGAGTGTTTCGACCCGAACTTGCCCGAATTGACCGTTCCTCTCCTTTATGTACGCATCCTGAAGAATGTTCGCCCTCCCCTCAAGTCGCTGCTCCAAAAAACAGTTTCCTCCCAGTCAATTCCATCTCCAGCCCAAATATTCTTCCTGAAACCCCTTTCTTCGTATCCGGGTACCATCCTTGCTTATTTATTATGACCGAGAATCTAAGGAGTGAGTTGTATCATGTGGCTCGGCACGGAGAGTTATAATCAAATTTTGAGTATGACCAGAGTGGAAAAGGTGGAATATTCTGGTGCTGATGATAAATGAGATCAACGCCCTTTCATGCACGGGAAGGAGACTCTATCAAGAAACATTTCAAAGTTGAAAATAAATACCAGACA
>JAOUGQ010000406.1 GCA_029865515.1 Nitrospirota bacterium | reverse complement strand
ATCTGCCAAGTTACCATCCCTACCCATCACCATCGATTTCTCCGGATCAGAACGTGCAGCCAAAACCGGAACACCGGTAAAGTCTACATGGCTTTTTCCTGATTATTCCTAATGAGGATACAGGGGCCCTCTCTCCTTGCAAGGTCAAGAGGAGGGAAGATTTTGATGGGATGGCGCATTCGGAAAACTTGGAAATCGCCGCGGCGATGTTCGAGAAGAAATAAATTTTAGCCGGAAAGCGGAAGGCGTCCTTCAAGCAGCTGGCCCTCCCAATCTCCGGTTCCCTTCTTCAAGTGAATGATCCGTGATCGAGTCAGTCCGGCTTCTTGGAGCCACGCACGGACGTCTTGCAAGGAATACGTATTACCCCGGTCGGTATGGAGCAACATGGAGACGGCAAAGAGATTTGCCTCAAGAGGCCGAAGTCCTTTGGGATCATGCAAAAAGGTGTCTTGAATGAGGAGCCGACCGCCAGGTCTGAGGATTCGCTTGATTTTTTTGAAGACGTTGAGATTTTCCGCTGGAGAATAGATATGGAGCACATTGGAATACCAGACGACATCATAGGTCCCTGAAATGGGTTCCTTTAAAAAATCACCCGCTTGATAGGTCAAACGGGTTCCAGCAGAGGACAGTTGAGCGAGGGTACGTGCTACCTCCAGGGCTGCTGGCCGATCCATCACGGTGGCCTGAAGCGTGGGATTGTGCTTCAAAAATGCGAGGGCATACGTACCGGGTCCACCACCTAAATCGAGAAAGGAATGAGCACCTTTTAAAGCGATCTGTTGAGCCACGTCTTGAGCAGATTGCATGGAACGATGATGCATGGCCCAGGTAAAAGATCGCCGATATTCAGGGGTTTCCGCTTCCCGGCTCTCCAATGGCTGGCCGGCACGAATGACTTCCGTGAGGTGAGACCATTCGCTCCATTGACGAAGCATGAGTGTTAAGTAATCTCCTCGAAAATCAGGACTAACTTTTTGGAGATATCGTTTCGAAAAAGGAGCAACGTGGTATCCCGATTGTGATTTGACCAATAGCCCAACACTGGCAAGATTCCGACACAGGATTGTGAGTCCCCGTTGGCTAACCTTTAACCGTTTAGCTAATTGAGGAATGGTCCAATTCCGGGATTCCATGCTATTAAACAGGTTAAGCTCTAAAGCGGAAAAGAGAATTCTGGGGAGTCGAAAGGCATAGGCGACCTCTCGAAACTGCTTGAAGGATGTGATGGGTATCGTGGCATTCATAGCGAGATCAAGGTGATGTGAGTGCGTGGCTAGATGGAGGAATTGGAAATGTCCTTAGCGTGAAGTTGAGAACCATGTCAGGCAGGTCTTGATTTGCTGCTGAAGATCAGCCAGATTTCCGAAATCTACCGGACGTTCATAGTGGGCGGCCACATACGAATCATTCATTTCAATACGTTCGGTAAAACCTTGGCTTATGAGCTTTGGACGGTGCCTGGAAACAGTTTGTTGCAAGTAGAATTTGGCTTGTTTTGCAAGTTCGTCAGTCCCTAAATCTTCTGGCGTCCCATCAGAAAGCATGCTTTTCATATCCTCCATATCGTACCCCGCCATGCATACCAGTTTGCCGTCGGCGGTGATTTCCAGCAACCAATCCTCATCGGGCATGGGAAGGGTTAGGGACTCCGGAGAACTGCTATCCACCCAACCGTGAATTTCATTGACGAGGTAGGTTCTGGCCTGTGGCCAGAGGGTTGAGGGTTTGGAGGGCTCACTCATGCTCTTGACCTGTGGGGGCACCCAGACGGGTGACGAGCGTTTGCAATCGCTTGGTATTTTCAGCAAGTTTTGGTAATTGGTATTTCTGGTCAACGCGAACGACTTTTTGCAAATACTGCACCGCTTCCCTCCATTGTCCTTGAGCTTCATAGCAGCTGGCAAGAATATACCAGGCACCGCCCATACGGAGCTCATCTTTAAGCCGTCTGGCGACATCAAGACTGGTCAACGTACAGGATTGCGCCTCCTCAAAACGTCGTTGGCTTAGATACAATCGTCCCATCATGCGAAACACATCGGATTGACCGGCCTCATTCCCGACGCGGCGCATGAGGATCAAGGACTCCTGATAATACGCGAGGGCGTCCTCTTCGTGACCGGTTTCCCGTGCGACTAACCCCAAGTCAGAGAGTAGGACGGCCTTTCCCGCATAGTCGGAAAAATGGTTCATTAAATCCAAGGCTTCTAAATAATATGCCTGGGCACGTTCCCATTCGCCTGCATCTGCCGAGAGATTTCCCAAATTCGCTAACGTTGTGCTAATGCCACGATCATCGCCAAGGATTTTTTGAAGTTCAAGGACTTCTGTGTAATAGGCTCTGGCTTGTTCCCGGCGACCACTCACTGCGCAAATATTTCCCAGATTACCTAATGTTGTGGCCAAAGCCCGTTGGTCTCCATTTTTACGATCAACTTCCAGGGCCTGCGAATAACATTGAAAGGCTTCCGTGTAAAAACCTTTGGAAAAGTGGTGATTGCCTAAACAATTCAGGTCAGCGGATTGAGACCAGGCCATCAGCGATTACCCACTGTCGGAGGACAGAGCACGTGCATGCTCCTGACTATCCACCTGAATTCAGGTTATTCATGAGCAAGAATCTGTTCAAGCACTGGCTTGGCTCCCGTGAGAATCGAGGTGCCATCTCCGACAAGGAGACTGTCAAAAGTATACTTTAATAATCGTCGAAGACCGTCACGG
>JAOUGQ010000404.1 GCA_029865515.1 Nitrospirota bacterium | reverse complement strand
GGCGACAGGACAATTTATTCGCTCCACTCCCTGGTTTCAAGGGTCAACCTACTTCAACGAATATACTGTTCTATTTTTCTTTGATTTCGAATTTACGGATCTGATCGCTCCATTTTGATAGAGTCTTGTCATTTTCAACCAGTAGCGTGGGCTGACGTATTCCCTCTTGAAGTCTTGAAAATTTTACTGCCCTTTCCCCTTCCGGAGAAGAAAACAGACCTTCATAAGGATCTAGCCAAAGGCTGGTTTATTGAAATCCCCGTATCGCTGGAAATTTTACAAGCGTGTCTCAACCGCCCCAACTGGATTCTTCACGAAGACTTCACCAGCACATACAAGTGACGTGAGGCACGGATGAGCACAACCAACACAACATTTTCTTTTTTGAGTTTTTGATACCAGAAGGAATAGTCCTTGACGGATTGCACAGGATGCTTATTCAATTCAACAATGACATCGCCTTCCATAATCCCGGCTAATTCGGCTGTACAACCTTCCTCAAGGAATGAGACAACTGCCCCTTTGGATAATGGATTCAGCCCATATTCTTGAATCGCCGACTCATCAATATCGGCTACTTCCACTCCGGCCAGAGGATGTTCCAAGGAAGTGGACCGGGTACGGCGTGACTGAGGAATCGGTGGTTGTTCACGAATAATTGCCCGTACCTTACGTTCTTTTCCGTTCTCGACAATACTCAGTTCAACTTGTTGCCCAATGGTGGCGCCGGTGACCTCTTCCAGCAGCATTCGCCCATCTTTCACCGTTTTCCCTTGGTACTGCAGAATCACAACTCCCCGGTGTATTTCAGCTTTGTCGGCCGGCCCTCCAGGGACCACATCCGTCACTAAAGCCCCATCACTACCCTTCAGGCCAAACCACGGAGCAAGTTCGGACGTCATTTCTTGTACCCCTAACCCTAAATATCCTCTCACAATCCTTCCCTTTTTGATCAATTCGCCTAGTACCGGTTTGGCCAATGAAGAGGGTACAGCAAAACCCACTCCCTGATACCCGCCACTTTGAGAGACAATTGCGGTATTAATGCCAACTAATTCTCCCTGTGTGTTTACCAACGCCCCACCGGAATTTCCGGGGTTGATCGCCGCATCGGTCTGAATGAAATCTTCAAAACGGGCTAACCCCATTCCCCCTCGATCAAGAGCACTCACGATGCCCAGCGTCACCGTTGAATTCAGACCAAACGGGTTACCAATCGCCAACACATATTGGCCAACCGCTAAAGAGGAAGAATTCCCCCAGGGAATAACCGGAAGGCCATCGGCCTGAATTTTGATGACCGCCAAATCTGTTTCGGGATCCGCCCCGATAACCTTGGCTGGGAATTCCCTCGAATCAGGAAGAGTCACAAGGAGATCACGGCTTTCCGCGACCACGTGGTTATTGGTCACAATATACCCATCGGAAGAAATGATGACTCCTGATCCTGACCCCCTTTGACGTTTAGGAATATCAGGAGGCCCATTCCTCCCACCAAAATCTCCAAATGGCTTGGGAGGGCCCCCTCCCCTGGGGTCGTAAATATCGATAGTCGCGGTGATGTTGACGACAGCCGGAGTCACCGCCTGAGCAATGTCCGCAAACCCCCCTTGCTCTGCGGGAATTTTCTCCTTACGTTCCACGGCGGACTCGGAATGTTCACCTGCCCATCCAGCATTCCTGTCCATTCCAATACTCACCACCACCACACCCGCACACCCGATCCACGTCGCTAGTGCCACGCCAAAGAGACGCAGAGTCCAGCGAAGGTGATACCCCTTGGTCCTCTTCTTCTTCATACCCATCTTCATCATCATACTCATTTTTCGATGCCTTCACACTGTTACTCAGAACCTCCGACACTTCTTACTGAAGATCTTCCGACCATTCCACCGAACATCTGCCCATTCTCCAAGGCGTATTCAGAGCATGTCATTGGCCGGTCGAATATTGGACGGATAGTGAAACTCCCCCCGGCAAGCTGGGGGGCATCTTTCAAATGTGGGGTCTAATCTCATTTGCGCATTCCTCCCCTCAGCAAGCTGAGGGGTATCCTGCGCTATTTTTATGAATAAGTGTGACGGCCTCATCGAGAAACACGACGGCAAAAAAAATCCACGTGTGCCCTCGAGAAAGAAAGCCGGACAGCCAGAAGCTAGAAGAGACGAGTGTCAATCCCTAGGAAAACAATAATTACACAACCCCGGAATAATACCGGATAATATCCGAAACGGAGAGGACACCTACGATCCTGTGACTTTCTGTCACGGCAAGATGCCGGGTACCTTTCTCTTTCATGAGGCGCACGGCTTCAACAATGGAATCACTGGTCTCAATGGTGACTAACGGTTCACGCATGCAGGTCTTTACCGTGGTGGTGACGGGGTCTGTCCCGGAGGCGACAACCTCTCGAGTCAATTCGGTTTCGGTGATATATCCCAAGAACTCATCTCCACTTTGGACCAACACCGAACCAATCTTCCATTTTTGCAGGCATTGCCCAACTTCCTGAAGAGTGGCGTCGAGCGACACCGATCGAACAGTTTTCGCCATATAGTCGGAAACTTTCGGACCGGCCGCTTTCCGTTTCTTGGATTCCTGTGAAAGCGAGGCCCGTCTCGCTTCCAAATCCGCAATTCCGCTTTCCAGCACTCGCTGACGTTGCCGAATTGTTTCGCGCTGTGATTGATGAGTGGTGCCTTCCGGTGCCCCTTCGGGAAGATTCATC
>JAOUGQ010000105.1 GCA_029865515.1 Nitrospirota bacterium | reverse complement strand
CGGAGCTTATCGAGAAGACCTTCAAACGAGGAGGAGTCAATGATACGGGAAAATTGCCCCCGATAATTTTTCATCAAACTCACGCCATCAATCACCACATCATACACCCACCACTCCCCATCCTTTTTGAGAAGCCGATAATCCAAGGGAATTTCCACTTTGGGAGACACGACTTTGGTTTGTACTTCCGCGAACTCTCCCTTTTCGCGCTCTTTCAAGTACTCCACTTGTTCACCTGAATACCCGTCAACATTGCCGGCGTAGGAACTGGCCAAAAACTGCTGGAACAAGCCAACAAATTCATTTTGCTTCTCAGCACTTAATCCCTTCCAATGAGAAGCCAAGGTACGCTTGGCCATTTCGGCATAATCAAATCGGCGGCCAATGATTTCCTCCAGCTTTGCTCGCCGCTCAGTTTCTCTAGCAGGGTCCTTCAACGCTTGGTCCCTCAGCACGACCAAAACCTGATCAACAGTCTCCTTGACCGCTCCGGTTGGCGTGACTCCTCCCCATGCGGCAGTCGAAAAGACCAGAAATACTGCCACCCAACCAAAAAATATCACCGCTACATTCTTGGAAAAATTTTGGAAATAAGGTCTTTGACATGCCCCTGATCGAATTTCCGTAATTGTTTCTAAAATCCAAGCCAATTCCCTTTGCATAATCCCTCCACCTCTCTCTACGACAACACGTATCACTTCACACTGCCATGGATAAATTGACTAATGACCTGTTCTAAATCTATTCCGGATTCGGTATCCACAATAGTCTCCCCATTCTTCAACCGTTCTCCGGCCCCACCGGGAGACAATTCCATAAACTTTTCTCCAATGATGCCACGGGTCTTTATTGAAGCAATGGCATCGTTATAAACCGTGATCCCATCCTGGATCGCGAGTACCACTTGAGCCCGATCTTCCTTAAGCCCGATCTTCTTCACTCGCCCCACCTCTACCCCGGCAATTTCAACCGAAGCACCGTTTTTCAACCCGGATGTGGAAGAAAAATCGGCCTGGAGTTCGTAATAATCACCACCGACCAATTCCAATTTTCCAAGCTTAATGGCCAAATACCCAAGACAGATGACCCCCACTAACACAAACAGTCCAACGACCAATTCAAGTTTTCCACGTTCCATGATAGAATTACCTAGTTAATTCACGCTCCATAATAATGCGAACCAGAGAGACAAATTTTCACAATCCCCCCTCTGCCACAAATTTCTGTTTCACACCATACGCATTTGGTCGGAGCCACGCTCACACAGGAGTGAGTTGAATCCCATTGTTGACCGAAATAAACTCACGAACAACGGGATCGGAAGTCCGTTGAAACTCATCTGAAGGTTTCATAGCAATAATCTTCCCATTTTTTAACATCGCAACCCAGTCGGAGATAGGAAAGATCTCCGGGATTTCGTGACTCACCATAATACCCGTAAACCCAAAGGTTTTATGCATGGCCAAAATGAGATCATGAATGGCATGGGCCATCAATGGATCCAAGCCCGTCGTCGGTTCGTCAAATAAAATAATCTCTGGCCCCATAACCAGGGCCCTTGCCAACCCTGCACGTTTTTTCATCCCTCCGCTCAGTTCAGCCGGAAATTTGTGGCCCATATTTCCCAGCCCAACCCGCTCTAACATCTCTGGCACCCATCGACAAATTTCCTGCTCAGCAACCATGCGTTTTTCTCGCAAAGGGAAGGCAACGTTATCAAACACATTCATAGAATCAAATAAAGCGGCCGATTGAAATAACATAGCAAATTTTTTACGTATGTCATTCAATTCCCGATCATTGATTCGGGCCAAATCTGTTCCATCAACGATCACCTTGCCGCGATCAGGGCGAATCAACCCGATGATGTGCTTTAACATCACACTTTTTCCCTCGCCACTCGGGCCGATGATCGTCGTAATTTGGCCCTTGGGAATATCGAGATTGACCCCTTTGAGCACAGGCTGCCCCCCCAGAGTTTTTTCCACTCCCTCCAGCTTAATGATAATCGGTAGACTTGCAGACATGCGCAACGTTACAAAAGCACCGACGTTAAAAAGTAGTCCCACACTAAAATCAGAACTGATGCCAACACTACCGATTCGGTCGTGGCCTTTCCAAGTCCCTCCGCACTCATTCTGGTGTAGTACCCTTTATAGCAACAGACCCAACTGATAATCAGGCCAAAACTAATTGATTTTAATATTCCACCGTATACATCTTTCCATTCCACCGCAGATTCGATTGAACTCCAATACGATCCCCCGCTCACTCCGAGCAATTTCACCCCAACCAGATACCCACCCCAAATTCCCACCACGTCAAACAGGGCAACCAACAAGGGCACTGAAAGAAGAGAAGCGACAACCTTCGGAGTAATCAAATATTGCAGAGAATTGATCGCCATGGTCTCCAATGCGTCAATTTGTTCGGTAATTCGCATAATACCAATTTCTGCAGTCATGGCTGATCCCGCACGAGCCGTCACCATCAGTGATGCTAATACCGGACCCAATTCACGAATCATGCTTAACGCCACGGCAGATCCCAGGAGTCCTTCTGACCCAAATTTCCTCAAGGAATAATAGCCTTGGAGAGCCAAGACCATCCCCGTAAATAACGCCGTCAGGATCACCACAAAGGTCGACTTAAACCCCACAAAATGCATTTGCTTAATGATTTGGAAAATCCTGACTGGCGGTCGGAACAACCACCCAAATGTCCGCATCAGGAACACAAACATGGCCCCCATTTCTTCAATGAGGAAAAGAGCCCGTTTCCCAAAGCGTTGAATCAGTATCATGGATTTAGAACATCGGGTTTGAGGGTAGCAATGGGGGAGGTACTCATAGAATGAAGAGTGGCAAAAAATTTCTCAAAAAATCTTGAAAGTTGTAACCCCGCCTGCATCGAATTCCGGTACAGTCGCCAAAAACCCTTCCAACATTGCGGGGTGGACAAAACCTGCCTCACTCCTCCAACCCAGCCAGAAGGCTTGAGAAACAGATTAAAGTCTACCGGTAAATCTTCGTTAACACCATCAGAAATAGCACGGACAATCAGGAAAGGAATTCCATACTGCTGCGCGACTTGCCCAATGGCTCCACTCTCCATGTCAACAGCCACTGCTCCTGTCCGTTTTCCCAGAATTTGCTTTTGTGAAGCCTGTGTGAGCACTCGATCCATCGTCACAAACCGGCCTCCCTGAAGAGGATACGGACCCGTCAATTTGATGTTCAATGACGTATGCACCCATTCAGGATGGCACGCAATTCGTTGTGGCTCCGAATCAGACAATAAGTCGGCATATTGTCCCAACAGAACCTCTTGACCAATCACCAGCGATCCGATTGGGGAATGATTGAGCGCCCCGGCAAAACCTGTGGAAATGACGACATCCCATGATTCGCTCTCTAAAACTTTCCGGGTAATCGAACGGGCTTTTTCTGGGCCGATTCCGGTTTGAATTAACAATACATGGCTCGACATGACCTGACTTTCCAGTCCGGCGGGGCCACAGCGGGAGACGGAGGGCACACGGGAAAGAATACGGCCAACAGCATTAAACTCTACCTTAGTTGCCGTCAATATGGCGATTCTGGTCAGAAGAGGCTCCTGCCATCATCCGCGGGTGAGAAGATACACGAAAGGCGAACGGTCAGGACCGGAATTCCACAAGCTTACTTTGGCGTCTGGCCACCTGAGCGGCCTTTCGCAATTGATCGGCCCTCGCTTCACCGGTCATTTTCACATTCCGGTACATACCCAGGGCCCAGATGGGGAAATACTTAAAATAGCCGTGATATCGTAAATAAAAGACTCTGGGGAATCCGGTACCGGTGTGAAACGGCTCCTCCCACATTCCATTTTCACGTTGATGGCGAATGAGCCAATTGACTCCCCGAACAACACTAATGGAATCGGATGCACCGGCTTGAAGAAGCCCCATAAGGGCCCAGGCAGTTTGAGATGCCGCACTTTCTCCTCGCCCAGCCTTCTGCGCATCCGCATAGGAATCACAAGATTCCCCCCAACCCCCATCAGGATTCTGAACAGACTCTAGCCAAATCACAGCCTGCTGGATCCAGGATGCCGTCATATCTAACCCTATCGCGCGAAGGCCTGAAAGGACACACCAGGTCCCATAAATATAATTGACTCCCCACCGGCCATACCAGCTGCCGTTCGGTTCCTGTTCTTTACGCAAAAATTCAAGCGCCGGACTCACGGCAGGGTGGGACTGGTCATAGCCTAAGGTTCCTAACATTTCCAAACATCGACCGGTTAAATCGGCCGTACTAGGATCCAGGAGAGCCTGATGATCCGCAAACGGAATTTTATTGAAAATTAATTTATTGTTATCCTTGTCATAGGCACCCCACCCACCATCAGACCCTTGCAAAGCCAGTGCCCAACAAAATCCCCGTTGAATGGCCTCATCGGAATCAGGCACCTCGGGAGGGTGAATCTTGGCCAATGCCGTCACCACAGCGGCCGTATCATCAATATCGGGATACCATTCATTTTCAAATTGGAACGCCCACCCACCTGACCGAGCTTCCGGAGCAGACACCGCCCAATCACCCACTTTTTGACATTGACGAGACCGCAACCAGGCATCTGCCCGTCGCAACGACGGATGATCCAACCCGAGTCCCCGTTCAATCAACGCATTCATAGTTAACGCCGTATCCCACACCGGCGAGTGGCAAGGCTGTAAATGCAGCATAGTGGGAGTTGCAGGGTTACCAGGATTCGAGTAAATTTCAAGGGCTTCAATTTCCTTCAACGTTTTTTGCACCAACGGATGATCCGTAGAATATCCCAAGGCTCGAAGTGCAAAAATCGAGTTAGCCATGGCTGGATAAATCGCACCTAACCCTCCCTCTCCATCCATATGATCAATCATCCAAGTCTGCGCACTTTTCAATGCCTTTTTCCTTAGGGCCTTAATAGGGTATGCCTCATATAACCGAAGAAGCCCATCGACCCACACAAAAAAATTCCGCCAACTTAGGAGGGTGGAATCCCGGTGCAACGGTGGCACATGAGCATAGTCCACCTCTTGACGAGGCTGCAGAAAAAGTTCATCAATCCCTTGCTCTTTAGAAATTGCGCAAAATGGGCGATGAGCAAAAATGATTAAAAGCGGGATAATGACCGCACGAGACCAATACGAAACCGCGTACAAATTAAAATAAAACCATTGAGGAGCTAAGAATATTTCCGGCGGCATACAGGGAATACCCCGCCAATCATATTGTCCGAATAACGCTAAGGTAATTTTGGTGAAGACATTGGCCTGAACGACACCACCTTTCCGATGGATTAAATCCCTCGCACGCTGCATCACAGGTTCATCAGGTGAAATCCCAGCCAGTTTGAGCGCGAAATAGGCCTTCACTGATGCACTGATATCTGCGGGCCCTCCAGAAAAGATCGGCCACCCCCCATCCTCAAGCTGAGTATGCAATAAATACCGGACAGCTTTCCGCTCTCTTTCCAGATCAACTAAATCCAAAAAACGTCGTAACATCACATATTCAGACGTCAGCGTGGTATCGGCTTCCAACTCCTCAACCCAAAATCCCCGTTCAGGATCCTGTAGGCCCAGTAGCCAGTTTTCCCCTTTTTGAAGAGCTGAATCCAGAGCACTCATGTGACCAAGGTTGGCCGTTCGCTGGAAGGTGGGATCGGGAGAGGCCACCGGATGCAAGTTGTGGGAAACCAGCTTAAGGGGCGGCGGCTTTTGCTTAGCTCGACGCGTTTTTAACTTTGGGGTGAGGGTCTCAAAGAAATTCCCCGATAACCGTACTAAGAATTGCTTCAGCAACTTCATGCAGCTGTTCTTTCAAAAATTTAACTTTTGAGAATACGCTTTAGGGGAACCCTAGCAACCAACAGGGGGGCTTACACAGCACAAAAAACCCTGCTTAAACAGCGTTTTATAACGAAACGTGGCTAGACTGTCAAGGCCTTCCCATTTCGCCCGTTAATACGTTCTGTCTTGAAACTTTCTTTAGGTTGAAAGTAACACAATACGATCGCGATGGTGCTTAACCTGACGAGTGCCATTTCGTGTATCAAACACCACAGGAGCGTGGTCTACAATCAACTGATAATCAAACGCGGAGTGCGCGGTCAAAATCAACGTACAGGCACTGCCCTGCAATAATTCGGCATTCACCTGTTGAGATTTATATTCTTGCCCTTTCAGGATGAGAGACGGAGTATAAGGGTCAGAATATTGGAGATTGGCACCCTCATTCTGTAACAACTCCATCACTTTTGTAGCAGGCGATTCACGAGGATCTTCAATATCAGCCTTATAAGTCACTCCCAACACTAAAATAGTCGAACCTTTTAAGCATTTACCTCGCTGATTTAAAATCCGTTGAAGTTTACTCATTACAAAATAGGGCATATTTTCATTGATTTCTCCAGCCAACTCAATAAACCTGGTATGCACATCATATTCCTTGGACTTCCACGATAAATAATAGGGATCCAGGGGAATACAATGCCCGCCGACGCCAGGTCCAGGGTAAAAAGGCATAAACCCAAAGTTTTTTGTGGCTGCCGCATCAATCACTTCGTACACATTAATTTTCATTCGGTCACACAGCAATGTAAGTTCATTGACTAAGGCAATATTCACTGAACGAAAGACATTTTCAAATACTTTGGCCATTTCCGCGACTCGAGGCGAACTAAGTGGGAAAATTTTCACAATGGATTGTTCATAAAAGGTTTTGGCAACTTCCCCACAAGTTTCCGTGACACCACCAACTAGCTTAAAGGTGTTATGAGTTTTAAAACTGGCATTTCCGGGATCAACCCGTTCTGGGGAAAATGCCACAAACAGATCCTTCCCAACCGTTAAGCCTTTTGTCGTTAAGGCAGGCAAAATCACTTCCTCAGTCGTTCCAGGATAAGTTGTACTTTCCAAGACAACCAGCATGTTAGGATGGGAATGATCGGCAAGATGCCCTAGAACTTTGACAATCGCTGAAATATCAGGTTCTTTGTTCCGAGTCAGGGGGGTCGGCACACAAATAAGAATAATATCGCACTGCCGTAACACAGCAAAATCGGTCGTAGCTTCTAAACGTTTTTGCTCCACGACCTCTCGAAGTTCATCGTCCACCACATCTAGAATGTAGTTATGCCCTTTGTTAACCATTTCAACTTTGGCCGCGACCTCATCTACCCCATACACATGGTACCCGGTTTTAGCCTGAAGAACCGCTAACGGAAGTCCCACATAGCCTAAACCGATCACTCCAACTTTGGCCGACCGATTTTTAATCTTTTCGAGTATTTCCACTTGCACCCTCCTCTTGAGCCATGCACTCAAAAACAATTCAGTCTATTTTCGGGGGAAACAAAATTCTTCTTGAGTTGATTCGTGTTGGCGAACCAACTCACCGGTTAGAAAAACGTTAGGCAGACACATCGTTCGTCACGTTCGTAAGCACCTTTTGCTCATTTATCGTCCACACGTCGCAAGTTGCATCCCCATCAATATTTCCAATCGCTACCGCCGTAAACCCTAGCGCACTCACAGCATCTAAGTTCGGGTCCGTACAACCAGCTGGTAATGTTCCAAGATTGGCATTACCTAATTTATAAAAATATCTCTGAGAGGATCCACTCATGGCAAACCCAATCGCGTTAAAATCATCCACATACCCATTATTTTCAGCGAAATAGGCGATTTGTGCGGTATGGATAGCCACCAAATTACTTTTTGCCTCGGTCTGCTTAGCTTTAGCTTGGTAACGTAAAAAATTGGGGATGGCGATGGTCGCTAATATTCCAATAATCGCGACCACAATCATCAACTCTGTCAAACTAAAACCTTTTTGATTATCAACTTGTTGGCTCAGCATTCTAAAAACCTCCACGGAGGACCACCCCTCCAAAATATTGTTACGTGATTTTCACCATCCGACAATCATACACCTGGGCCTCTCAAGTGGCCAGGGTCGAGTTATAATCAACAATACCTCAAAGAGACCTCACTTAACCTGCAACAAAATTCACCAAACTCACAGAACTATTTTACCAGTAAAATACAACATGAAAAGTCCTTATCTTTTTGCTATGGGATGAGAAGCTGGGTGACCATTTGATCGTCAGAGAAGGCCGAATTTCAATAGAACAGCAGCTCAAAACAACTAGGGGACTAGGCCTAAACGACAAGCCAGACTAATTCGATCTCAAAAAGAATCCGGACATTCAGGTGTATATTACATGGCTCCGCCGAGAGGCTACCAATCAAGAAGGGGACGCTAGGGAGTCAGGGTAGACTGGTGGGAAAAGGTGGGAATGGGTTCTCCAAAACCGGAGTCCCGAAACCGCTTCTTCAGGGCCTCGTTTGTTGAATCGAGTTGAAGTGAATGAAGCCAGGCTTCTCGCGCCTTATCCCGCTCTTCTCGCATCAAGAAAATTTCTCCTAAATGCTCATAAATGACAGGATCATCCGCAACCAAAGAGACCGCTTGCTGAATTGTTTCCAGCGCCTCGTCAATTCGCCCCAGCTTATAGAGAGCCCAGGCCAAACTATCCACGTAGTACCCATTATGCGGTTTTAACGCCACCGCACGCTGGGTCAGAGATAACGCTTTTTCTCCATTGATGCCCCGATCAGCATAGCTATACCCCAAGTAATTCAGGGCATCCGCATGTTCGGGATCCAATTCCAGCGTCTGCTCCATTTCACGCACCACTGCATCGAAACGGTCCAATTTGTCATAGGCCGTGCCTAAATTAAAATGCAGCTCGGCGTTGGAGGGATCCTGGTGAATCCCCTCCTCTAATTTAGCCTTTGCCTCCTGATACTTTTCCATTTGAAAATAGGTCAGCCCCAATAATAAATAGGGCTCTGGCCGTTTGGGATTGAGCTTGACGGCCTGTTCCAAATAGGAAAGCGCTTCTTGGTTTCGCTTCAATCGATAGGACACAAAACCCAAGTGCAAAAGGCTATCGAAAAAAGTGGGATCTATTGCCACATTGGCTTGATACATTTGAATCGCGCGGTCATAATCTTTCGTTTCCTCATATAACAACCCCAAAAAATCCCGAACCCGTAATTCATTGGGGCGCACCCGTAAGATCGCATTCAACTCCTCGATAGCAGCAGGAAAATTTCCCGCTTCTCCATAGATCTGAGCTTTGCGAACCTGCGCATGTAAATCATCGGGATTTTGCTGGAGCAAGTAATCCAAATGGCCCAATGCGTTTTCCGTTTGATGCTGAGAAATAAACAACCGAACCAAACGTAACCGAAATTCCCGATGATGTGGGTTAATCTCCTGTAGATATTTTTCCAATAATTCAATGGCCTGCTGAGGGTCCTGCTCGTCTTCTGAAAGGGCCACTAACTTC
>JAOUGQ010000403.1 GCA_029865515.1 Nitrospirota bacterium | reverse complement strand
CTCACGACCTTGGATAAGACCAAAACCCCTATGGGCTCGAGACTCTTGCGGCAATGGATCGTCCGTCCCCTGACCCAAGTCGCGGCTATTCAACTCCGCCAGGAAGCCGTGAAGGAATTGGTCTGCAATCTAGGGCTTCGCATGACGATTCGAGACCATCTGAAATCCGTGCAAGACCTGGAACGACTCAATAGTCGAATTGTCTTGGAGGTGGCCAATCCCCGCGATCTGATCAATCTCCATCGTTCACTGGAAAATTTGGTGTTACTACATCAACTCTTACCGTCACTCCAATCCGACCTGCTGAACACTATTCATGACGCCTGGGATCCCCTCCAGGATGTCTCATCCTGGATTGCCGACTCCATCATTCCTGATCCGCCGCTTTCGACAAAAGAGGGCGGCATTATTCGTGAAAGCGTGAATGCGGAACTTGATGAGTTGCGAATGCTGTCAAAAGAAGGAACACGGTTACTGGCCGAAATGGAGACCCGAGAACGCAATCGGACCGGCATCGACTCTCTCAAGGTGAAATTCAATCAGGTCTTTGGCTATTACATTGAAGTGACCAAAGCGAATTTATCGCGTGTCCCTGCCGATTATCACCGGAAGCAAACTCTCGTCAATGCGGAACGGTTTACTACCGGAGAACTGCAGGACCTCGAAGGTCGGCTCTCCAGTGCGGACCAAAAGATGAAAAACCTGGAAGGGATATTATTCGGCGAAGTCCGTCTCCGCGTCGCGTCCGCCACAACCAGAATTCAGGGGATGGCGCAACAATTGGCCACCCTGGACGTCCTGACGGGTTTGGCGGAGGCAGCTGCCGTCAACCGGTATCATCAGCCAACGGTCCATGAAGGCGGAACAATTCAGATCACTGACGGTCGACATCCGGTCATTGAACAAATCCAACTTAGTGAAGGTTTTATTCCCAACGACACAATACTGGACTTGGACACCAATAGGCTTTTATTGATCACCGGTCCTAATATGGCTGGAAAAAGCACGTACTTACGACAGGTTGCCCTTATCGTGCTTATGGCGCAAATGGGCAGTTTTGTGCCGGCTGATTCAGCGCGGATCGGCATTGTGGACCGGATTTTTACCAGGGTTGGCGCGGCGGACGACCTTAGTGCCGGCCAAAGTACCTTTATGGTCGAAATGAGTGAAACGGCAAGAATTTTGGAAACGGCGACTTCGCGAAGTTTATTGTTGCTGGATGAAGTCGGCAGGGGAACCAGCACCTATGACGGACTCAGTATCGCGTGGGCACTGGCTGAATATATCTTAGACCGCGGGCATCTCGGGGCACGAACCCTTTTTGCCACCCATTACCATGAAATGACTCAATTGGAGACTCTCCGTGAAGGCATTAAGAACTACACGGTTCTCGTCCAGGAAAAAGGCCAGGATGTGCTCTTCCTGAGAAAAATCATCCCGGGGAAGGCTGATCGGAGTTATGGAATACAAGTCGCTAAACTGGCCGGGATTCCGAAGCCGGTATTGGATCGTGCCAAAAATATTTTATGTCAACTGGAACAGGATACCACCTCCCCAAACCTGTCACTTTCCGATGAGATGGTAAGTCCCCTCATCCAACAGGCCTCTCCCAAACCCCATGTCATTTTAGAAGAAGTCAAACAGATGGATCTCTTTTCGATGACACCACTTGAAGCCCTCAACCGACTAGCCGACTTCAAAGCTCGATTGAACGAGAACGATGCCTAAAAACAGAAAGGCCTGCGTAACATACGCAGGCCTTTCTGTACTACAAATAGTAAACCTAAATTCAGAAGCTTACTTGATGCCTTTGCTTGGGTCCCAAACCCCCGCACCTTGATCGGAATAAGGAATCACGCCTGCAATCGCCGGCCCACCGGGAATCAGCACATCATACTGCATTTTCCGGTTTTGTGGCCAACTTTCTTGAGCAATGGATTGATCAGGAGTAATGGCTCTCAGGCTATGAATGCTTCGTGGTTTATCCGGAGTTCCTGCTACGTCATCGACCGGCTTCGCTGAAGAAGCCACGCGGCGGTTTTGCTCCACTTCTTGAACGACGACTTCCACCATACCGTAGTTGGATGGCTTCGTGTCGGTCATCACTGCCTGGCTGGAAGAATCTTTCCCAGCTGCAGCAAGTGTTGCCCACACCTTATCGTCCCCTGGATACACCTTGATATTTTTGCCTGGGAAATACTTCTGCCAGTAATATCCGCTTTCCGCATTTCCGCCAAATACGGCAATATTAATCCATACGGCTTTATCATAGGGATCAACCACGGCAACCCGTCCAACCAAGGTCGTCGGCTTGCTCAAATCACCCCACTCAAACCGCTCTTGGAATGCCTCGATTGCCATCGCACTGGAGGCCATTGCCCCAACCAGCGCCACAGCTCCAACAAGGGCCCACCCTTTCGTCTTAGCACCTTTCATAATGGCTTCCCTCCTCGACTAAAATGGTAATTCTAATCATGAATTATCGGAAAAGATTTAGTTCAATACTTTAAAGCCGGTCACCACATGACCGCTTACTTGAACTTCCATGGCTACAAAATCCTGGGCGGCCTTCGTGATTTGGTCCATCAACGCTTTATCTTTAACAGCAAGCCGCACTGTAGTCTGGGGAGTATACCATCCTGCATAAGGATTATTCTTTTCCGTTCCACCCTGATATCCCCAGGCACAACATACCACCAAGGGGTCAGGAATGTTCTGAATTCGATCATCGGAAGCCA
>JAOUGQ010000402.1 GCA_029865515.1 Nitrospirota bacterium | reverse complement strand
GGGGCGCAAATGGCCATTCCTTCCTTCCCCGATCTCTCAGGGGCTAGCCATTTTCGCGGGGGACAATCGAGGGCTAAATTTAGGGTAGAATGTGGAACCCATTGTTTTGTAGAATTTTTGGAGTAGACTTTGTTCAAGGAAGTCCGGTTTTTAAGGGATTGAGTAAAGACTTGGAAAAATCCTGCCGATACATAAAATATTGGCAGGAATGAAGAACCGCTATACTGAGGGGTCTTCGACATGTTAGGGAAAATCTGTTTCGTCTTGGCCATGGTTTTTTTAGCCTGTTGTGTGACGGTGCTTTCCTGGTTTGGATGGATGCATGGAGTTTCCTGGTCAAGGCGAAGAACGTGTTCCCCTCATCATGGGTAAATTCTTCAGTTCGTCTCGCGACGCCTGCCTGTGTTCTTTGTGACCTAGATGTAGCTCCGACACAATTTGGGGGCCAGGGATTTCAGAATCCCTGAGCGTCTGCGGGTCTCTTGCTGGCTGCCAGAATGTGGAGCCAACCAGAATTGTCTCCGCAGCCCCCTGGTGCCGGAAAATACCTATGAATCAAGCGCAAAACCTGAGTACAGCCGAACAGGAGAACCTAACATATGCCTCGTAGTGAGCGACCGCCAAAGGAACTAAATGGAAAGCATCAAGGAGTAGCGACGGTTCCAAACTGGAAGGATGAGGATACCTACCCTCGGCCGGATAGTTTGAACGATACGTTCTGGCGGTGGGAGTTTCTTCGTCGTCGTTCGGATTACCGGCAGGATTGGGAAAAATATTACCCCCAAACATATGAATTTGATGTGGCCTGTGCCAACGATCCGCAGTATCCCACTCGTTATCGCAAAAAAGTCTTTCCACCTGATCATCCGGCCTTTAAAGCCCGAATGCCGAATTCATTGGAGAAGTACCATCTCAGCGGAATGCCGAACCCCGCGATTGCCAAACCCTGGATGTTGTCATTTGATTCGAACTACGGTCGAATCTATTTTGGACAAGGGCCGGATTGGCTGGGGGGAGGCGAAGAGGTCAGCCTGTGCTTATCCGAATGGCGTGTGGCGGCGGTGTTCGACCTGAAAAAGCCATTGCCGGCTCAAATCGAAAAGGTCAAATCCGATCTCATGGAGTGGCAAGAGCATCAAGTGGGCCGGAATCTTGAACGGCGGAAATGTCGTGATGAATGGCCGATGTATTTGCGGATAATGGATGCGGTGGAGCAAGGGGTGTCCTTTCGGGAACTCGGGCGGACATTGCTGAAAATTCAAGATGATGAGATAGGGGAAGCGCGGGCTGGCCAGCTTTATAAACATGCCTGTCAAATCAGTGTGCATTTTCCTGTTTAGGGTCAACCGGGCTTAAGGAAGATAGCTAGGAGAAGCTTCATGGTTATAGAAACAGGTGGTGAATTACGGCGCCGGTCTGAAATCTTGGTGGCGAACATACCAGATGGGAATTCACAATGAGCAAATTAATTGAGGCATTAAATCGGTTGCAGTCCGTGAGGGCAGAGGAGTTGGTTTCTCCTCCTCCTTTTTCGCTCAATGTATCTCCACCGGCGGCACCGGAACCGGTCCCGTCTCATCCATCAGGTTCGAAGTCATCGTCAAAGAAACAGCCTTCCGCGGAGGAGGGCCCACGGTTTAACCTGCCTCTTTCCGATTGGTTGAGCATTCTTCAGAGCGAATATCTCACCAGTTTTGTTCGGGAGGGAGGCGGAGCCGTCAAGGTAGGCGTGTTCCCCCATGAAGAAGGCTTAAAAGCCTGCCAACGGGAACTAGAAAGTCTGGCCAAACGTGAAGCCTATGTGCTGGCGAAAGTCGATGCGCGATTTACGAAAGTTCATATGGTCGAGCGATTGTTTCAGAAAATTGCGAAACAAGTGGATTGGGATGAGTTAGCCTATCGATTTGTTCTGCGATTGCTTGAAGAGAACGGGTATCAAATTCCCGCAAGCCGGAAAGAATTCTCTTTGCGACAGGTCGCGACCTTGAATGAGCGGAAGGAGCCCATGCTGCGGCGTGACGTGCAAACGTGGGTGGAAAAAACGATTGAAGGGGATGCCGGGCTTTGTCGGGAATTTCGCATGGCCATGATCCAATTGTGCATGGCTCAGTTGGATGCCGGCGATTCCGACCGAGTCTTGGCCACAGCCGTGAAAGAATGGTTGTGTGGAGATCTCCGCCTTGTGTCTGGAGTCAAAAAGGCCCTTATTTATCAAAAAGTGTCGCGTCATAATGCACGGTACATGCTTTCGTCCTTAACCCGCTGGTTACGGTTAACCGGGCAGGGAGGGCTCATTCTCTCGCTCGATATCTCCCGCTATTTTCAGAAAAAAGAAGCGGCGACGGCTGATGGCTCTCTGTCGTTTTCGTCCTCGGCCACCATGGATTTATTTGAATTGCTTCGCCAGTTTATTGACTCGGCCGATGAGATGGAAGGATTGCTGATGGTGGTCCTGGCTCCGCAGGAGTTTCTTACCGATGCGCGTCGGGGTGTAGACCGGTATGAAGCCTTGAAATTACGGGTGTGGGATGACATCCGACCTAAGTATCGTCAGAACCCATTAGCCTCGTTGGTTCGGATTCAAGATCAACGCGAGACGAAGGCAGCGGGAACAAGGAATTCTCCCTGGCCGAAGTCGCAGAGTCTGGTTCCTGATAGTGAGGCTCGTCGCGTCATCGAAGGTCTGAGGGCGGGGGTCCCTAACCGGCATGTGGTCTCGGCGTTGGGATGTCTTCAGCCGGAAGTG
>JAOUGQ010000104.1 GCA_029865515.1 Nitrospirota bacterium | reverse complement strand
TGAAATCGTCGAAATCGATCTGTCCACTCTTGAACCACACGTTGTGGGACCGCACACTCCTGACCTCGCGAGGCCCATCTCCAAGATGGCAGCGGAAGCCAAAGAAAAAGGCTATCCCGTTCAGTTAAAAGCGACATTAGTAGGAAGCTGCACCAACTCATCCTATGAAGATATCGGACGTGCGGCGCATATTGCCAAGCAAGGGTTGCAAGCCGGGCTCAAAGCCAAAACCGCCTTCCTGGTCAGTCCTGGATCAGAGCGGATTTACCACACCATGAAGCGCGAAGGATTTTTGGAGACCTTTGAAAGCATGGGAGCCACCGTTTTAGCGAATGCCTGTGGCCCCTGTATCGGCCAATGGAAGCGGGCAGACGCGGTGAAGGGCAAAGCGGACTCTATTGTGAGTACGTTTAATCGCAACTTTCCCGGTCGAAATGATGGGGTGAGTGAAACGTTGTCCTTCCTGGCCAGCCCGGAAGTCGTGACTGCCTATGCGTTTTCCGGGGATTTAGGTTTTGATCCGGTTAAGGGAACTTTAAAGACCGCAGACGGTAAAGACTTTAAATTTGAGGCCCCTCAGGGAGATGAATT
Source organism: Nitrospirota bacterium (assembly GCA_029865515.1). Taxonomy (GTDB): domain Bacteria; phylum Nitrospirota; class Nitrospiria; order Nitrospirales; family UBA8639; genus Nitrospira_E. Next base: position 8,918 of record JAOUGQ010000104.1, on the reverse strand, counting down.
GCCGGCTAAGGGTTTCGCCAAAGGGGAAGAAGGATTGGTTCCACCTGCTGAGGATGGTTCCGGTCTTGAAGTGGACATTCCTCCCACCAGTGAGCGATTGCAATTATTGCAACCCTTTCCTCGATGGGATGGAAAGGATTTTGAGAAGTTGCCGTTATTGATTAAAACCAAAGGGAAGACGACAACCGATCATATCTCGCCCGCCGGTCCATGGCTCAAATTCCGTGGCCATTTGGACAAGATCAGCGACAACATGTTTCTAGGTGCCAACAATGCTTTCTCAAACGAGGCGGGCAAAGGCAATAATGTGTTAACCGGAGAAAGTGGTTTAACGATTGCGCAAATTGCCCGCGATTATAAGGGCAAGGGCAGCGGGTCCTTTGTGGTTGGGGATGAAAACTATGGTGAAGGAAGCAGTCGGGAACATGCGGCGATGTCTCCAAGGTTCCTTGGCGTCAAAGCGGTCCTGACAAAAAGTTTCGCTCGCATTCACGAGACGAACCTCAAGAAGCAAGGCATCCTTCCGCTGACATTTGCCAATCCCAAGGATTATGACCAAATCGAACAGGAAGACCGCATCAGCGTTAAGGGGTTAAGTGGCCTTGCGCCGGGCAAGCCGGTTCAGGTGATCCTTCACAAGAAGAATGGGCAAGAGGTGGTCATTCAAGCCAATCATAGTATGACCGAACAACAAATCACGTGGTTTAAGGCTGGTTCAGCTTTGAATGCGTTGAATTGAGGATGCGGGCGTGGCCAGATTGTTTGAAGGCCTCAAGAAGGAATGTAAAATAGGGAAGGCACCATCAAGAAACTATGTCTGACACATTGAATAAAGAAAATAGCCCGGCTCAAGAAGGGGGTCTCCAACCTAAGATGGTGACAGTGGAGATTGAGGGGAAGCGTTTTCAAGTACCAGCCGGTATCACTTTGATCAAGGCCTTGTGGTACACGGGCCAGGATGTCATTCGTGGCGTCGGGTGTTTAGGCGGGTTTTGTGGGGCCTGTGCAACCTATTACCGCACGAAAGACGATCCCAAGGTCAAAACCTGTTTGGCCTGCTCGATGGCGGTTGAGGATGGCATGTCGTTTTCGTTCATGCCGGCCTTTCCGGCCAGAAAAGCTCTCTATAATCTGCTTGAGCTCAAAGATCCTAAGCAGGATTTGTTTGAGCTCTATCCTGAAGCCCCGCTTTGTCGTAATTGCAATGCCTGTACAGAAGCCTGTCCGCAACATATTGATGTGCGGGAAGGGGTCTGGAAAGCGGTGTTTGGCGACTTTAAGGCAGTCTCTGAAATGTTTATGGACTGCGTGATGTGTGGGATGTGTGCGCCTGTCTGTATCGCCGATATCGCTCCCAATCTGGTGGCACTCTATGCCAGTCGGGCTCAGGGCGCCCATTTCACAGAGAAACCGGAAGGTCTTTCCAAGCGCATTCAAGAGATTTCTGATGGGCGATTCCAACAGGAATGGGATCGTATTCTCAAGCTATCGGATGCGGAATTGCAGGATGCCACGGCCTCAACAAACTGACCGGCTCAATTTTCTTTCCCATGGAACTTAACGCTCAACGAAATCTGGTTCACCAAACCAGAGACGCCCGTCGCTCCAAAAGCTTTCCGAAGCTTTCTCCCGCTGAACGCGACAGCCTTATCAAAAAATACCATCCTGATCATCGGGCCCACGCCTATCGACCAATCAAATTTGGACCCAATGCCGGTCAATTAACCGTGACCGAAGTGGCGACGCTGTTAGAGGGGGAAAGCCCTGTCCCGGCTGATCTTGATCTCACACCTGAATATTCGGTGGATGTCTTAGTCGTCGGTGGTGGAGGAGCAGGGTGCGCCTCAGCACTCCACGCCCATGCCCAGGGGGCCAATGTGTTGCTGGCCACCAAGCTGCGACTGGGAGATTCTAATTCGGTGATGGCCCAGGGGGGGATGCAAATTGCGGTGGCACCCGATGATTCGCCTGTCCAACATTTTTTGGACACCTTAAAAGGCGGACATATGAAAAATGACCACCAACTGTTAAAGGTCATGGTGGAAGAGGGACCTTCCATTGCGAAATGGCTTTTGGAATTGGGCGTCTTATTCGATCGTGATGCCGATGGAAATCTGCATGTCAAAAAAGGAGGAGGCAGTTCAAAAGCCAGGCTCTTGACCTGCTCGGATTACACCGGCTTGGAAATCATGCGGGTGCTGAAGGACGAGGTCCTGAACCAGAAAATCCCGTTATTGGAATTTGTGGCCGCGGTGGAATTGTTAAGCGATGTCAAGGGCGCCTGCACCGGCGCGGTTCTGAAGGACTTGGACAACAACCGATACGTTGTCGTGGCAGCCAAAACGGTGATCCTGGCGACTGGTGGAATCGGCCGGTTGCATATTCAGGGATTTCCAACCAGCAATCATTATGGGGCGACGGGGGATGCCCTGGTCCTGGCCTATCGCCTCGGAGTTCCTCTCGTTCAAATCGATACCTTTCAATATCATCCTTCCGGTGGAGTGTATCCTGAGCAATTAGTCGGCGCGCTTGTGACCGAAGGAATTCGCTCGGAGGGCGGGCATTTGGTAAATGCGACGGGCGAACGCTTTGTGAATGAATTGGATACTCGTGATGTGGTGTCCTCGTCGATCATTCGGGAATGTGAAGAGGGGCGAGGCGTCCGAACGCCTTCAGGGAGAGTGGGAGTCTGGCTCGATACACCGTTGTTAGATGTGGAACATGGACCGGGAACGTTGGATAAACATTTTCCAGCGATGGTCCGGCAGTATGAGCGGTATCAGGTAGATATTCGGAAGGATCCGGTGTTGATTTACCCCACGCTGCACTATCAGAACGGGGGCGTGAAGATTGATGTGAATGGAGAAACGCCTGTTGCCAATTTATTTGTCGCGGGAGAGGCTTCCGGCGGCTTGCATGGGCGAAACCGGTTGATGGGAAATTCCTTGTTGGATTTAATGGTCTTTGGTAAGCGGACCGGCACCCTCGCGGCAGAGCGGGCCAAGTCTCTGCCAAAAAGCTCATTGACATTGGAGCACCTCAAGCAGTTTCGAGCCGAAGCCAAACGGCATCATGTCTCGGCTGGCGTCATCTCACCGATGGTCTTGCCGGCCTATACGAAAAAATAAGAAACGAGTCTATACAGAACCAATCGGGCGATTGTCATCGCCATATATTCTGATCTCAGCCATAGAACCTACGAAGGGGACTTATGAATATTCACGAGTTTCAAGCTAAGCAGATATTTGGGCAATTCGGGATTCCTGTGCCTAAAGGCAAGGAAATCAAAAACGTCAGAGCGGCTGAAAAATGGGCAGCCGCTCTTGATACTCCGGTGTTTGTCGTAAAGGCGCAGATCCATGCCGGCGGACGCGGGAAAGCCGGCGGCGTCAAATTGACCAAAAATAAAGCCGAGGTTCCTGAGCTGGCCAAGGAACTTCTCGGGAAAACTCTGGTGACGCATCAGACAGGTCCGAAGGGACGGAAAGTTCGGCGCTTGCTCATTGAAGAAGGTGCCGGAATTGCCAAGGAACTGTATCTGAGTGTGTTGGTGGACAGGGACTCAGGCTTTCCGACCTTTATTGCCAGTACAGAAGGTGGGATGGACATTGAGGAAGTCGCCGAACACACACCTGAAAAAGTTCTTAAAGAGTCCATTGATCCGGCAGTGGGATTCCAAGGGTACAATGGAAGGAATCTGGCGTTTGGATTGGGGCTTCCGGATCTTGAACCGGCTGTGGTGAAGCCCTTTCTCCAGATGTTGGAAAATCTGTACCGCTTGTTTATGGAGAAGAACGCGACCCTCGTGGAAATTAATCCATTGGTGATTACCACGGATAAGCGTCTGATCGCATTGGATGGAAAAGTCTCCTTTGATGACAATGCGCTGTTTAAACATCCCGATGTTCAAAAATTCAGGGATTTACACGAAGAAGAACCGTTAGAGATCGAAGCCGGCAAAAACAATTTAAACTATGTCAAACTCGATGGGGACATTGGCTGCATGGTCAATGGGGCGGGGCTGGCAATGGCGACTATGGATGTCATTAAGCTCGCTGGTTCCGAACCCGCCAATTTTCTGGATGTCGGGGGAGGTGCCACGAAAGAGACAGTCGCGGCAGGGTTCCGTATTCTGTTAAAGGACAAAAAGGTCAAAGGCATATTCATTAATATCTTCGGAGGCATTGTGCGATGCGAGCGTATTGCCCATGGCGTCATTGATGCCGCGAAGGAAGTCGGTATTAAACTCCCTGTCGTGGTTCGTCTTCAAGGCACCAACGCTGAAGAAGGCCGCAAACTCCTGGCCGAATCAGGCCTGAAAGTGGAAGGGGTTGCGGATCTTTGGGAAGCCGCACAACGTATTGTCGCTCTCCGAAAAAAGAAATAGTCCATCATAGGGTGGAATTATTCTCATCGATTGGTGAAAGGTGATGTGGCATGAGTATTTTGGTCAATAAGAATACCCGGGTGGTGGTTCAAGGGATAACCGGAAAAGAAGGGTCGTTTCATGCGACCCAATGCAAAGCTTACGGAACGCAAGTCGTGGCTGGTGTGACACCAGGGAAAGCCGGGCAGGACGTGGAAGGCATCCCGGTGTTTAATACTGTTCGAGAAGCTGTCAAGAAGACGGAAGCCACTACCTCCTTGATCTTTGTCCCGCCTCCGTTTGCGGCGGATGCCATTCTGGAAGCTGCCGATGCGGGTGTGTGGTTGGTGGTGTGTATTACCGAAGGTATTCCGGTCAACGATATGGTTCGCGTGAAACGGGCGCTTCATGGGAGGACAACCCGACTGATCGGTCCAAATTGTCCAGGCATTATTACAGCCGATGAATGCAAGATCGGGATTATGCCAGGCTTCATTCATAAAAAAGGCCGGGTAGGGGTGATTTCAAGAAGTGGTACGTTGACGTACGAAGCCGTCAATCAACTTACCCAATTAGGCCTTGGCGAAACGACCTGCGTCGGCATCGGTGGCGATCCCATTATTGGAACTGGTTATATCGATTTACTGCACATGTTCCAAGAAGATGAGGAAACTGAAGCGGTCGTGATGATTGGCGAAATTGGCGGTGATGCAGAAGAACGTGCCGCCTTGTATATCAAAGAACATATGACCAAACCGGTGGTGAGTTTCATTGCGGGAATCACCGCGCCTCCCGGCAGGCGGATGGGGCATGCTGGCGCCATTATCACCGGAGGCAAAGGCACGGCCGCAGATAAAATGGCGGCATTGGAAGCGGCCGGGGTCCGGGTGGTAAAAAATCCGGCTGAAATCGGCGAAACCGTCAAACTCGTGTTGGGTGCCTGATTCAATTCTTATTGTGGATCTTCCTCCCTCGTTTTGTTGAGAGTTGCCTTCTCTTCTCCGTCTTCTCGTGTTTGTCTGAGCAAGAAGGGTGGGAGAGTGCCAGTTCCCTTCATCCAACCCAATTTCAAGCCAGAATCGCCGGCTTTCTCTTTAGAACCCTGCCTTGCAACGGCTAGCCCCGGCGGCTAGACTCAAGCCAAACTGTAAAAATTTGGATGGTATGTATCAGGCAATGCCTGATGATGAATTCTGAGTAATGAGCAGAATGGGCAAATCCCAAGGTACGATGTCCACCTGAGCTATTCGGCACAGCTCAGGGCAGGTTCCACGAAGGATCTTGCCGAGCCCTTGGACTTCGGGGCTTGGCCACAGATCAGTTTTATAATTTAATAATTGAGACGACAGGAAGGAGAGCGACAATGTCTTTAGTCATTGGTGAGAATTCAGTGGTCAGCGTCAATTATAAACTCACTGACGATGCCGGAAAGGTGCTGGATAGTTCAGATGGTTCTAAGCCAATGGTGTATTTACACGGTGCGGGGCATATCATCCCCGGATTGGAGAAGGCGCTGGCGGGTAAAGGAGAGGGAGACGCTCTGAAGGTGAGGATTGAGCCTGCCGAGGCCTATGGAGAGGTTATCCCGGACGGTATCAAGACCATCGAAAGGGCCGCGTTTGAGGGCGTAGAGTCCGTTGAAGCGGGTATGGTCTTTGAGGCACAGGCGCCGGATGGCACCAAGCAACAAATTGTGGTGAAGAAAGTCGAGGGTGATGCGGTTACCATTGATACCAATCACCCCCTGGCCGGTGTCGCGCTCAATTTTGATATTAAAGTTCTGAGTGTGCGGGAAGCCACAAAACAAGAACTTGATCACGGGCATACTCATGAGCACGGACATGACCACTAGTTTCCGGAGGATGCGCAAGAATTCTTATTAATTAGTTAAGAAAAGATCTGACTCCAGTTTCTATCCGAGTATTTTTTGAATGTATGGTAGATGCAGGGTTTCGCCCCTGCAGCCGAGGTTTTGCCTGATGCGTCTCGAGGAGCGTGACTTTTGTTGTGGAGGCAAAAGGAGCCAAAACCATTTTCGCCCCATCCTGTCTCATCAGATATAGTGGACGCAAATCACGGGAGAGCGGTCCAACTCGCTGCGCTCAGACAAGGCCCGCCAGTTGATACGAGCGTTCGTCTTTAGGGGCGACCGGCAGGCGTCGAACCTTGCAGGAGAAAAAGAGGTTTGCCAAACGACTGTCATGTTAGAAACTGTTCGATGGCTTGGGCGGGAGAAATAGTTGGCCTTTTTGAAGATCCTGCAGGATTGATTTGGATAAGGAGAGAGGTCACGTCAGATGGATCGCAAGCAATTGAATGCAAAGGGGGTTCACACGCTTTTGGCAAGAAACCCTAAGGCATGTTAAACGGATAGAAATAAGATCTCCGCATTATGCGAATCATCCCAATTGTTGTTAGGGCGCGAATTAAGTATGGACTATGACGACGAACAAACCCGGGATGTTTATGCGCACTACGGTTTGGCTATGTACTTAGCGCAGACCCTCGAACATGCCATTGTAAATGCGCTGGTCATACTGCGACTCCCCGAAAAGGAAAAATATACTCGTCAAGATATCGATGAATTTATGGAGGGTAACTTTCAAAAAACCCTTGGGGCTTTACTCAAGCAATTAAAGTCAGAAATATCGTTTCCTCCAGATTTGGAATCAGTGTTAGTAGAGGCACTTAATCGAAGAAATTACTTAGCCCATCACTATTTCCGAGTAAGAGCAGAGACTTTTGTTACGCGAAATGGGAGAACCCAAATGCTTCATGAGCTTCAAAGTGACCAACGGCTCTTTGAAAAAGCAGATGAACAGCTAGCAAAGGCAATGAAACCGCTTAGGCTAACACATGGAGCTACTGACAGTGCGTATGAGGCAGAATACAAAGCTATGTGTCAAAGGCTTGGCATCTAGCCCCAAAAACTTCGATCAACCTGACTCTAGAGGCCGGTGCTTGGCGCCTCGTTGCTCGTAGGTGAGCGCTGGTTTAGGCGAAAGGGAAGGATGTGCCAAGTTTAGATGACGTATATCGAAAGTTTGGGGTAGCATCAGAAGCGGCTCAGCTTCTCGAGACCGAGCTGGGCAATATTCTCATCTTTGCCGGTGCCGTGGATCAAAACCTTATTGATGAACCAAATGAGGAGAGGGGTACGACCCTTTTCAAAAAAATTAATCGTCAGACCTTAGGACAATTGCTCAAGGGCCTCGAGAGCTCATCCGAATCAGTAGACCACTTTGAGGGGCTATTAGCCAAAGCTCTGAAGGCGCGAAATAGGCTCACTCATTCGTTTTATCGACAACACAATATTCGGAGGAACTCTGAGGATGGTCGTGTCAAAATGCTTGAAGATCTTGAGCTTATCCATCACGACCTCCTTGATGCCTACAAAGCAGTCATGCGCCTTTCTGGTGTTGACTTAGGCAAGGTACCTCTTAATCAACTGCCAACTGGCCATTTGCCAATATGAAAAAAATGCCTAAAACCGCATAGCGTTCCCGCCTCTTCGTGTCGACCTTGTTTTCGCGCGGTCGCTCATGCTGGATGTCAGGCTGAATTACTCCATGGCCATACTCCTTGCCTAAAAGAAGCCGTATTGAAACAAAACATGGAATAAGACGACGAGAAAACTAAAGTGATTATCCAAAAGTGCCGTGGCGGCCTCACCCTGGGCACAGATCCTTCGCCAGTGGCTTGTATGGTGGCTCAGGATGACATTTGGGTTGATGACTAACTGGGGCACAACGCATTCGTTCCCTGGCTAAATGGTTATATCTCAGTTTTTTTCATGAACGGCGCGGAAGAGGCGGAGCTGGCCGTAATCGTAGAGGTCGCCGAGTAGCTCTTTGGCGCCGGTGAGATTCCCAAACCCGGTTTTGGCAAAGGCCGCGGTCATTTCTAATTCCTGCTCGGATGTCCACAGGCGGGTGAGGTCTATCGGCTCACCGGCTTGGATGGCTTGTTCCAGGTGTCCGTAGATGGTGCTGGGGACCAAGCTCCGCTGCTTGGCAATTTGTTCGACGGAATGCCCCGATCGGAAACACCGCAATGTTTCCTGGACGGTCTCTCCAAGCGGCCGTTTTCTGGAAGATAATGATGAGGGCGGAGAATACGGCTTTTGGGGAATATTCAGTGGAGGGTAGTGCGCCAAGTGTTCAGCGATGACTTTCAGAAACATGGGACCGAACTCCTCCAATTTCCGGCTTCCCACCCCGCTAATCCGTAGGAATTCCTGCTCATTGGTCGGGTAGTCTCGTGCCATCTGCCGCAGTGCCACGTCGGAGAACACGACGTAGGCAGGAACGTCCCGCTCGTCGGCTAACGCCTTCCGCAGATACCGCAATCGATTGAACAATGTCTCGTCATAGGCCAAGTCGCCAGCAGGCGGTAGCTTATGCGCGGGTGGGCTCATGGGCTTTGTGAGCATGAGGGGCTGGGGATCCTGGAGGAAGAGCCGGCCCTGATCCGTGATTTCTACCACGGTGAATGGTTCCCCTGTTTGCTGGAGATATCCGTGCCGGATGAGTTTACGGCTGAGGGCTGCCCA
>JAOUGQ010000103.1 GCA_029865515.1 Nitrospirota bacterium | reverse complement strand
ATGCGATCCCGGAGACTCCTGTAGGGGGATCAGTCACCATTGGTGGGTCAGTAGAGCTAGATGAAAACACGGCGGTGTTAACGGTGGCTGATACAGGGGGGGGAATGTCCCAAGAAATCCGTGACAAATTATTTACCAAAGAGGGGATAAGTGGTAAGGCCGGGGGAACCGGACTTGGGACAAAAATTGTTAAGGATGCCGTTGATGCTCATGCTGGTACAATCACTGTACAAAGTGAGAAAGGGAAAGGCACCATCTTCACCATCCGATTACCGATTTCCCCAACAGATTCCAGGACGTGAAGGAATTCTTCCCTAGGAGGCTGAACCAGGGGAAAGGTCCTCCCCACCAGCCGTGTTTTCTGTTCTTCGTTGTGCTCACGTACCTCCCTGTATAATCTATCCGTCCGTGTGGTTGCGTGGGGGGCTTGGCCACGGGAAACGGATTGTCTCACGCCGAGGCTGGTTAGGCCACCACCAAGAGGCCTTTTTGGGCACTCACCTCATTTTTTAGCTGTCAATCAACACGTTGGTTAAGATATGCCTTGTTATGATGAAAATCTTGAGATATCCGACAGGCCCTCTCGAACAATCCCAATAGTTTCATGTACAAGGCCTCGTGAATCATTTGCTTCAATAACAGCAGGGAGGCAAGATGCGATTTGCTCCGAATTATTTTTTGGTGGGCAGTGGGCCTTCGAAAAGATGGGGATGGCTTTTAAGAAGGTCTTCTTTGAGATCCGGATCAAGGCGCGTCTGATACAACGATTTAGCTTTGGCGAGGAGATCCATGGACACGTGTGTGGTGCCTTGGAGATTCGCTTCCTGTAAGTTAGCACCGGTGAGGGATGTATCTTGAAGGGAGGCACCTTGAAAGTTGGCTTGTCTGAGTTGAGCCTCCCGTAAATCGGTTAAGTGGAGTTTGGCTTTGGCTAGATTGGCTCGAGTGAGATTTCCCCATGGCAGGGAAGCACGAGTGAGATTGGCGCATTCAAGATTTGCGCCTTCAAGGTTGCAGGCGATCAACCCCGTTCCGGACAAATCAACTCTGATCATGGTGGCATTCGAAAGATTGGCCTTGATGAGATTGGCTTCCAGCACATCAGCCTCGGTAAGGGTGGCACAGGAGAGATTGGCTTCCGTTAAATTGGCACGAAAGAGATAGGCGTCCGAGAGGTCGGCCCCTTCCAGATTGGCCTGGCTTAAATCCAGCCCGGTAAAATCATACCCTGAAAGATCGGCTCCACTGAGATCGGGTTGAATGGCCTGGCTTGTTCGTCGAAATTTATTCCATTCTTCGACCCCACCTTTGATCAGCCTTTCATAATGTTCAGGATTAGCCATGGGGAGCATACCGGGATGAACTCGGGAAGCAGTGCCGGACGGCGCGGTGGGACTATGGTCGGTTACCGTTTTTTGAGGTATTTAAGGAATTCAGAGTCCGGCGAAAGGACCAACGTGGTATTGGTCGCAAATGTTTTCTTATAGGCTTCCATGGTCCGGATGAATTCAAAAAACTCCGGGCCCTGTTGGTAGGCCGTCGCATAGATTTTGTAAGCTTTGGCCTCCCCGTCTCCACGAAGTTCCTGTGCCGTTTTATAGGCTTCAGCTAGAATGATTTGCTTGTCTTTTTCAGCTTCGGATCGAATTTTTTGGGCTTCTTCCTCGCCTTCTGCTCGATATTGCTTAGCCTGGCGTTCCCGTTCAGCCTGCATCCTTTGGAATATAGCTTTTTCATTCTGTTCAGGCAGATCAGCCCGCTTAATGCGCACGTCAAGGACTTCAAGCCCGTAGGCCGAGGCTTTTTCGTTGGACCGGTCCGACACGACTTTCATGATCAACGCCCGGTTGGCGGCCACGATTTCCGCCAGTTCATGCCGGCCTAACTCAACCCGCAATTCCGAATAAATGATATCGTCCAGGCGCTGAAGGGCCCCTCGTTGGGTTTGAAAGGCCTGATACACTTTTAAGGGATCCACAATACGCCATTTAGCGAAATTGTCGATCACCATGGATTTCTTATCGCTGGTAATGACATCTCGAGCGGGTGCGTCATAGTCTAAATAGCGTTTATCAAAAAAGGTGACTTGATGGTAAAAGGGAATTTTGAATTTCAGCCCTGGCTCGGTGATGGTCTGTACGGGCTTTCCTAATGCGACCACGATAGCCGTTTCCGTTAGATCAACAACAAAAAATGGGGAAAGCCCTAAGACCAGGAGAAGTCCAAGAACTAAGATAACGCCAATGAGGAGATTTTGTTTCATCGGGATTCCCCTCCTTGTGTGCTTGTTTCCCCACGGGAGCGGGATAAGCGGTCTATAGGAAGAAAGGGCAGCACATTTTTGCTGGCATTGGAATCCAGGATGATTTTTTCCGTGTTGGCCATGACCTCTTCCATCGTTTCAATATAGACCCGTTTACTAATGACATCCTTGGCCAGTTTGTATTCTTTTAAGGTCTGGAGGAAGTAATTGGCTTCCCCCTCCGCCCGTGCGATTCGGGATTGTGCGCTACCTTTCGCCTGGTTAATGCCTTGAGCGGCTTCGCCTTTTGCTCTGGGGATGAGATCGTTTCGGTAGCCGTGAGCCTGGTTAATAAGTTTTTCACGGTCTTCCTTGGCACTGGCGACATCTTTAAAGGCCGCGGCAACGGCTTCCGGAGGATTCACATCCTGAAGCTGAATCGTGGCCACTTGCACCCCAGCCAGGTACTGATCCAGCACTCCTTGGAGAAGATCCTGGGCTTCCTGTTGAATTTGAGCTTTGCCAATCGTTAACGCTTCATCAATTTTGCTTTTGCCGATGACTTCCCGCATGGCCGCTTCTGCGGCATTATGAATAGTTTCTTCGACATCGGCGACCTTATAGAGGTAATTTTTGGCTTCCTTGATTTTATATTGAACGATGAACTCGAGAGACAAAATATTCATGTCTCCGGTCAGCATAAGGGCTTCTCTGGGAACAAATTGTGTGCGCCCGCGGTCTGTGCGGAATCCCACCTCCACTCTGTGGAGTTTTTCAACTTTTGGGGTGTCGACGGTTTCCACAAAAGGAATTTTAAAATGCGGCCCAGATTCAACTTCGCGGACGATATCGCCAAACCGTTTGACCAGACCTTGTTCGTCTGGAGCCACAATAAATACCGATTGCCAGAGAGCCAGGACTGCAAGGACAATATAAATGACGGATTTGAAGCCACGACCTGGAACGAGACGGGTGAGTTGGTCCTGTGCTTTCCGAAGAGCTTCATCCAGGGGGTCTTGACCACTTCCTCCCCATGGATCTTTTGGTTCCCATGCCATACGTTATTCCTATAGTGAGCTACAAGCGGGATGAACGAGGTGATTGTTGTAGTATGCTGCCCAAGGTAACAGAATTTTTTGGGTTGGGCAATAAAATGGCCCACGCCTCTTTCGATATGGAGGAGAAAAGAGGAGTGCGAAGCCCTGGTGTTCATTATCGATTCGTTCCACTTCTATTTAAATAAGAATTGATTGTCTTGGGAATCACGCAGTCAATGAATGTCAAATCCCAGCCTGGGGCAAATCCAGGATTCCAACATCGCCATCTGATGTTCCATAAGCCCTATGGCGTGCTGTCGAAATTTACCGATTCTGAAGGGCGTCCGACGTTGGCTGACTATGTGAATATGCCGCATGTCTATCCGGCCGGTCGCCTGGATATGGATAGTGAGGGACTGCTCCTGCTGACGTCGGATGGGGATCTTGCTCACCGTCTGACTTCACCATTACATAAAGTTCCCAAAACCTATTTGGTGCAGGTGGAGCGCATTCCAGATGAATCCGCCCTGGTGCAACTTCGGCAAGGCGTCATGGTTAAGGGCAAACGGACCCGGCAGGCCAAGGTTCAGCTTCTTCAACAGGAGCCCCGTGTCCATCCTCGCCCCGTTCCGATACGATTCCGCAAATCCGTCCCCACGGCATGGTTGCGCATGGAAATTCAGGAAGGCATGAACAGGCAGATTCGCCATATGACGGCTCAGGTAGGGCACCCGACATTGCGGGTAATCCGTGTGGCGATCGGGCCGATTCGGTTAGGCTCCCTTCAACCCGGCCAGTGGAGATGGATTCGAGAGGGGGAATTGCGCGGGGTATTGTAAGGGCAGATCTAGTAGTCTTGGGTACGTGAGGACAGCGGAATTCTTGGAAAATGGGTCGCTGGAGACGGGAAAGTCCTTCCTTGGCGACGGTAAAAAACTTTGTCTATTAGGGTTTTTACCTTGAACATTCTTACGCAGACAGGTAAAATCCAGCCCTCTTCATTCATAAATATGCGTTGATGCCATTTATAACGGCATAACACATTACCTTAATCATGCGGTGTCGTTATTCTGTCTGGGCGGTTGAGTACGTTCTCTTACCTGTGTGGACTTCCAGCTAGAGCGACATAATCATTTGATTTGTGAAATGAAGGATTGTTCTGTGGATATGGAACGTTCGGTCTTAGGGTTTGTCGTGTTGCCTAGGATTCAACCTCCGCATCCATTGGGTTTCTTGAGTCAAAGATAACACTTCAACCCTGGTTTCTTAATCATAAGAATGGAGATATTTCTAACATGGCGGTAACTATTATTCTGGTTTTGTCCCTTCTCGGCCTGGCCATCGCGTTTTATTACTCTTCATCGGTCCTGAAAATTCCCATTGATATGGGTGTCGAGGATAAGGACACCAGAAAACGTTTGGGGAAGATCCACGCCGCCATCGCGACGGGAGCCATGGCCTTCTTGAAGCAGGAATATAAATTCATGGCCATCTTTATGGTGGTTTTTGCGGCCATCATCGCGGTGTTAATTGATGACCATCATACCGATTATGTGAATGAAGGCATCTATACGGCTATCGCATTTCTTTTTGGGGCCATCATTTCCATCGCCTCAGGCTTTATCGGGATGAAGATTGCGACGCAGGGCAACGTGCGTACCACAGTGTCTGCCAATAAATCCCTATCTGAAGCCTTCATGGTGGCGCTGCATTCCGGCTCGGTCATGGGCTTTGGGTTGGTTAGTTTGGCCACGCTGGGCATGCTCTCGATTTATCTTCTACTCAAGGCCATCATGCCGGAACAACTTCCGACCCACATTTTGATGGAAGTCATTGCCGGCTTTGGCTTAGGCGGATCCTCCATTGCGTTATTCGCCCGCGTGGGCGGCGGCATTTTCACGAAAGCGGCGGATGTCGGGGCTGATCTGGTGGGTAAAGTTGAAGCGGGTATTCCCGAAGACGATCCGCGCAACCCTGCGGTGATTGCGGATAACGTGGGGGATAACGTCGGAGATGTGGCCGGTATGGGAGCGGACTTATTCGGCTCTTGTGCGGAAAGCACGTGCGCGGCCATGGTAATTAGTGCTGTCGCCTTCTCCGGCATGGTCGATGCGTTGTTGTACCCGATTGTGATATCGGCTGTTGGCATTCCCGTGAGCTTGCTCACGATGATGATGATCAAGGTCAATTCCGAGGATCAAGTTGGACCGGCGCTCAAAAAGATGTTGATTATTTCCAGCGCCCTGACTGCGGTGGTGATGTTGTTTGTCACCAAGATGATGGTCCCCGAAACCTTTCAGATTGCCGGTCAGGCCTATACGAACCTGGGCGTGTATTTTTGTTTTCTGTCAGGCTTAGTTGCGGGGCTGGCTGTCGGGCTTATGACGGAATATTACACCTCGCATGATTATGCCCCTGTTCGAGAAGTTGCCAAATCGTGTGAAACCGGTTCGGCCACGAATATTATTTTTGGTCTGGCTCTTGGCTATAAAAGTGCCGTGGGGCCGTATCTCGCGATTGGCTTGGCCATCTATATCCCCTGGATGTTGGCTGGAATGTATGGAGTCGCCATCGCCTCTCTTGGAATGTTGGGCACACTCGTGATTGCCTTGACGATTGATGCGTACGGGCCTGTATCAGATAACGCCGGTGGCATTGCGGAAATGGCCGGGATGCCGGAACATGTCCGTAAACGGACGGATGTGCTGGACGCGGCGGGGAATACCACTGCCGCCATTGGGAAGGGTTTTGCCATTGGTGCGGCCATCCTGACCTCGCTGGCCCTTTTCGCGGCGTTTCTCACCCGTGCGGATTTACTGCTCAAGGAACAGCATGGCCCGGATTTTGATCTGTTAGGCAGTATTAATCTGCTCGATCCTTTGGTGTATACCGGGTTATTTATCGGCGCCGTGTTACCGGCCTATTTTTCCGCCATGACGATGAAGTCGGTGGGGTCGGCGGCCTATAAGATGATTGAGGAAGTGAGACGCCAGTTCCGCACGATTCCCGGTCTCATGGAAGGGAAAGCCGAAGCCGATTACGAGCAATGTGTCGCTATTTCGACCCAAGCAGCCCTGAAAGAAATGATTGCGCCGGGCATTCTGATCATGGGAACGCCTCTGATTACGGGGTTCCTGTTTGGTATTCAAGCCGTTGCCGGTGTCCTGGCCGGTTCCCTTGTTGCCGGTGGCGTCATCGCCATCTCCTCATCCAATAGTGGTGGCGCCTGGGATAATGCGAAGAAATTTATTGAGGCCGGAAATCTCGGTGGCAAGGGCACGGACGTTCACAAAGCCGCCGTGGTCGGCGATACCGTCGGTGACCCTCTCAAAGATACCTCAGGGCCGTCGCTGAATATCCTGATCAAGCTTTCCGCCATTCTGTCATTGGTCTTCGTGCCTTTTTTCGTACAGTATGGAGGGATTTTGTTCCGGTAATTTTCTCCGGAGGGGGTGGACAAAAAAGCAGGAGATCTCTTCTCGTCTTTTCGGCCGAATCCGGCGTTCCATGTTGCGTTTGGTTAGTATGGTGCTAAGATTATGGGTAGGACAATAATGTGGTTGGACTGGCTGTATGTCCTGTGATTTAATCAATTTATAATATTGTGGCGCTCTTAATTATTTTGCTTCTTGTGTAATTTTTTTTCTTCATTTTCATTCCGTTCTTATCCTCTTTGCCGGGGATGGGCAAGATGTATCTCATCGCGCATCCCCCGGATTATTCAGCTGTATTACAAGAAAGATTAATTGCCTGAGGTTTCAAGGGGTAGGTCGCCAGTCTGGTTAGATGAGGAGTGGCCACGAGGCGCTCCCGTGTATTCCATTCATGGTTGATCCCGTTCGTTGAAATTGGAGGGGAAACGCATTCAACGGGGATGTGGCGCTCTCGCTGCCTTGGAATGCGCCATGCATGGATCTGGCAATCAGGATAAGAATCCCCATCGCTGGCTAAGGTGACCGGCTGAAAAGGAATGAGGAGTTATGGAACCTCCCAAACAACCGGAGAAGGTTTCTTTGCATAGGAAGAGCAAACCTGAAACGGTTTCCTCCACGGATATGGAAACGTTGATGCATGTGATCTCCCATGACCTTCGTGCCCCGATTGTGACCATCCAGGGGTTTTGCCAGGAACTCACGATGGCCTGTAACCGCCTGAATGAATTGTTCGAAGAGGAGGTGCTGTCGGATCGGGTCCGGGCACATCTCAATCCTCTCGTCACGCAAGATATTCCCGAAGCGGTACGGTTTATTCGTGCCGGGGCGGAAAATGTCAGCTCCGTCACCTCCGGCATTCTCCGGTTTATCCGTCTGGGACAGATGGCTATTCAGTGGGAGGGACTGGATGTGAATCGGTTGGTGATGGGGATTGTGACCTCCATGGAATTTCAACTCAAGAAAAATGGAGTCGTTCTGCATATCGGGGATCTTCCCGATTGTATGGGTGATGAGGTGTTGGTGACACAGGTTTTTGCCAATCTGATCGATAATGCGCAGAAATATCTCGATCCTGCACGACCGGGAGAGATTACGATTTCCGGGGAGACGGTCAATGGATGGTCGGTCTATGCGGTTGCCGATACTGGGATCGGGATTCCTGCGGAACATTATGCTCATATTTTTCAGGTGTTCCATCGCCTCAACCCGAAACAGGAAGGCGGGCAAGGGTTAGGCTTAGCCATTGTACGTCGGATCATTGATCGGCATCAGGGCAAAATTGAGGTCGAATCGACTCCGGGGAAAGGCGCGACGTTTCGGGTTTACTTGCCGCGGGCGGTCGTTGTCGAAGAAGGAGAACACAATGAATCCTGATACCATGGTGTTGATCGCGGAAGATGATGACGGCCATGCTGCCTTAATTGAGAAAAATCTGAGACGGGGCGGGATGGAAAGACCATCCCATCGTTTGAGGGACGGACGGGAAACCGTAGACTTTTTTTTCGGGTCGGAACAGCATCAACCGGCCAAGGGATGGCATCGGTATCTATTGCTTCTTGACATTAATCTTCCCAGAATCAATGGCATTGAAGTTCTACGAAGGATTAAAGAGCACGAGGCGTTAAAACGGGTGCCGGTCCTTATGTTATCCACCACAGATGACCCCAAGGAAGTGGAAACCTGTCATGCCATAGGATGTAACTTTTATTTGATCAAGCCCACTGACCCGGACGCGTTTGCACAGGTCATCGCCCGGTTGGGATCGCTTCTTGATCTTGTCATTGTTCCCGGCATTCGTCTGGGATCTCCTTCCGGTATTTCCCTAAACTAATCACTCTTCCTCTGAAGTGTTTTGTCGGAACCCCGTATGGGTTCCTTCTTCCTGTTCAGCATCAAGGCCTCTTTGTCCAAACCTGGTGGAGCCTGACTTGAAAAAGATTCAAACCTGAACACTAGAGTGAAAAATGTCAGGCAGGGAGAGAGGAATTGTGAAGGGGGATATTACTAACGAAGGCCAGAAATCGATGGCTCTGTTATGGGAACAAGGGCACGACACACCGAAGAATTAATTAACGGTGCCTCCTGGCAAGGTTGGCCCACCGAAGGCGGGATTGTTCAGTCCTGCCCTGCTTTTTAACCAGACTTTTTTTCCTTTGATACTTCCAGCCTAAGGCGCGCAAGATGCGGCTCACATGATCCGGGTGATATTTCACTCCGAAGGATCGCCGAATCACTATCCCGATACGGCTGCAGGTCCATTGATCAGCCCGCAAGTTTGCCGCTCGTGGGCCTTTTTGAAGAATTTGGAGCAAATGTTGGCGTTGTGTAGGCGATAGGCGTGATGGGCGACCCGTATGGGGTTTGGACTTCAAGGCATTTTTCCCGCCTTCTTCGAGTGCATCCTTCCATCGTTTGACTGATGATGGAGCCGCGCCAATCGTTCTGGCGACCTCGCGAATGCCTCGGCCTTTGGTCAACAAGTTGGCAGCCAACCGGCGTCGGGCTTCTAATTTTTCTGCACTGCCCTTAGGTCTCATACAGCCACTTCTCGGAGTCCTCGTTGCAACTCTTGAGAGGGGCTGTTGAAAAATGCCGCCAGCAGCGTTCTCATTGCTCGGAGGGCTCAACGTACCCTCCGTGTACGCCTCGCTTTCCTCGTGGCTTGCGGCCTTTCCTTCGAGGGGCCTCAGGACAGGACTGGACGGCCTTTTTGAACAGCCCCTCCTCCTTCTGTCATATGAGGATAGGTGCATAGGGTAGCCTGCCATCAAGCATGATTCCAAAGATTCAACAGCCACTGAAAGTGAATTTATCCTCCTCAGACAGAAGATCCGGGGAAAGAGCCATAGCGTATAGTGATTCCGAATAAT
>JAOUGQ010000102.1 GCA_029865515.1 Nitrospirota bacterium | reverse complement strand
TTGAGTCGCAAAGTCTCCAAGATCAGCACCCATTCGTTCCGGAGTTTCATCAAATCCTCCAAAAGCATTGGGCAACCCCGCGTTGGGGTAACAACTGATATACACAGGCGCGATATTGGACAGCTCCTCGATATAGGGCCGCATTTGTTTGGCTCCTAACGCACAATTGATCCCCACGCTCAGAAGATTGGCATGAGAAATGGAATTCCAAAATGCTTCAATAAGTTGCCCGGACAGAGTTCGTCCGCTCAGGTCCGTAATGGTGACAGAGGCCATAACCGGCAACTGTTTTCCAGTTTCCTCACAATACTGGGAAATCGCAAAAAAGGCCGCTTTGGCATTCAAGGTGTCAAAAATAGTTTCCACAAGAAGCAAGTCCACCCCACCTTCAACCAACCCGCGAACCTGGTCGTAATAGGCCCTGGCCAAATCATCAAAGGTTACCGCTCGGAAGGCAGGGTTATTGACATCAGGAGACATAGAAGCCGTGCGATTGGTCGGCCCCAAAGCGCCTGCAACCCAACACTCACGTTGAGGACTTTTCTCTTTCAACTTGTCAACGGCTCGCCTCGCGACTTGGGCTCCCGCCAGGTTAAGATCATAGGCCAAGCCTTCCATGTGATAATCTGCCATGGAAATCGCATTGGAATTAAACGTATTGGTTTCAATAATATCCGCGCCTGCTTGAAGATATTGGAGATGAATATCTTCTATAATCTGTGGTTGCGTGAGAACCAGCAAGTCATTATTGCCTTTGACATCACAGGTGTGATTCTGAAATTGGGTCCCACGGAAATCTGCTTCATTCAAATGATGCATTTGGATCATGGTACCCATGGCCCCGTCCAACACAAGAATTCGAGCATCCAACGTTGATTCTAACTTTTTCATTCATACCCCCACTCAATCAAAAAAACATACTCACTCACGGTGAACTTTCAAGGACTTTCATCACCCTCCTCAACCACGATTCTTGACTTAGAGGAATTTCAAGAAATAGGATTAAACAATTGGAGTGATCTTTTTATGCCATTTTTCTCCCCATTATGTAAAAGGCAACTTTCAGAGATGGCCTTCGGGGTTATCGTTACGGCCATTTGTGGTGCCGGTGTCTTACTAGAGCCCTCTTTTGCCCCTGCCAAACCCTATTTCGAAGACGGGTATTTAGGTCTGACCCAGGAAGAATTACGCCAAAAGCTAGGAACGCCTATGGCTGTTCGCTCCCGAAAGGCTGCTCTCCGGGTTTTTAGTTACTACACCTTTCCCGATTGGGAGAAATATTTCAAAAACTTAGTTTCGCCAGGAAACGGGGAAGATGTCTACACCTTTGTCCGGGATGGCATCCAAGTTCGATATTCCTTTGTCTACATCCCAGATTTAAGTTTACGCGAAGGAACCAACACCTCTACTCTGCATGTTCAACGATGCGAAGTAGAGTTCTCACCTGCAGTTTCCTTGGGAAAAATCCCTTCTCTCGTCCCCGAATTCGTTCCTCCTACAGAAAATTCGGCTCCGGCATTTCGATCCAACCTCTGGGTGTTGATTTTTAAAGGTCCGCCTTCCCCAGAAGCCGATTTCATCGTCAAAGAACCAGGAAAAGAAAAACTCTCATGGACTCTGGCTTACCAAATGTTTGCGATCAATGGAATCCCGAATTCTCTCTCTCTTCAAACCCCTATTGACCGACTTGAAATCACCACCCAAAGCTTTCAAGTCGTGAGGGATAGGCAGCGATTAACGCACGAACCCATTCTCAACCCCTATTCACCCGAATTTCAGGAACGTCCTCCTGCTCCATTGCCAACAAAAAAGTCCATTCCACACCCCCACTACGAGGATTAAGGCATCTTTCCGAACCTCGAGTGTCAAACTGCCACATTTTGCTTTACTCATATCGAAGATCGCGTTCTTCCCCTAAGGATAGGTACCCTTCTCCCCATTGATTGGTATCATGAAGATTCCACGCCCTGGTGTCGCTTTCGAGTTTCAGCCGAATGCCCCAATTTCCTCCAAAAACAATAAAAGCTGAGCCTGCCCCAGAATCTTCCACCCTCTGCGCATAGGCCGGACACATAGGTTGATTGGGATCATCACACCAGCCAGTGACCGAACACCATTCTCCTTGGGAAATCCGGTCGTAGGATTTCACATGGGAGATACGCCGGGGAGACCCTAACTCCTTAAACCTGATAAAATACGTCCCCTCAAAATTCGGGTTCTGTTCAATCTCCAGAAACATGAAGCTTTATCTTGACCCGCCTTGAAATCCGCTGCTAGATTGATGAGCAAATTACATCAATTATGATAACACACGATAATCTAAAGATACCCCCTCCGCCTCTGCCGGAAAGTAGCACGTCACCCTTGGAGCCAGAACAAATCTCTCACAATAGATCCACATCCTCAACCACGCCATGGATCTGTCGACGGCCAGTCCGGCTGACGATTTATGGTTTTTTGGCAGCATTTGTGCTTTGGATGCTTGGATGGGGAGTTGTGCCACGATTACTCGATCCAAATTTTGAACAGCATTTACAAGATAAATCCGTTATGGCGGGCATGAGCCGTGAACAAGTAATGGACGCATGGGGTTCCCCATATCAAATGAATATTAGCTATACTGATAAGGGGATACGACGAGAAGAATGGGTCTATGAAGACTGGCTGGATTCAAGTACTATTAAGCACCGGTATTTGTACTTTGAAGAAGGGAAATTGGTAGGAGGCTGGTATTGAAAAATGGTTATAATTAGCGCAAAATGAGATGATAACACTCATTTAGAACCCTCCAAAATAGTATAAGTTTCCCCTCCTCTGGCGCTCTTTTAAGAGAGAGGCCGAGACTATTAAGGAGTCTCAGTAATTTGGGCCCGCCTTTCCTTTCCGCCCCCCCCCGAAATAATCAAGACTCGCTTCCATTCCCGTATTTGATAAATTCCCCAGGCATTCGGTTTTCCCTGGTAAAATGCTTCAGGATCTTCGCCCTTGGCACTTAAATAGGTAGGCTCTGTAAATCCCTCATCCAAAACGTAATCCATGAGATTTTCCGCAGTCACACCTTTTCCACGGAGAGCAACATTGGCTAATAATTCTAAAATGGCGTCCGGATCGGCCAGGCTAATGGGTTGCATGGTTACAGGCTCCCTGCATGTGTGATAAAATATTTTTTTTGGCACTCACTCGTAATGTCTCTATCATAATAAACATATGGTTATTTAGAAACCTACCTTTTTGTAGTATGAACTGACGGTCAGGTATAATTTTTTATGTCTAAAAAACTTTCCCCCGAACAATTTCGTGACCGTATGTTTGATGTGCTGCGTCGAAAGCACCATTGGGTCACCTCGTTTTTGGAGGGAAGTACTATCACAAAAGAACAATTGAATATTTTCTTTCACCAAGAATATGTGGTCTATGTTCGTGATTTTTCGGTGCTTTTAGCCCAAATTCTAGGGAAAAATCCTCCATGGGAGGCACGGCGACGCCTAGCCACAATTATTTATGAGGAGGAAACCGGTGGATTCTCTCTCGGACAACCTCACCAGGAATTATTTCTCCACATGATGAATGGACTCGGGTTCGACAGGGCTGGCTTTCGGGATGTTGAGCTATTGGCCTCCAGCCGAGGTTATAGAGAGTGGTTAAATGAAATTTGCCAGGAGGAAGATTGGTCCGTAGGCGCTGCTGTACTCTCCATTTTCATTAAAGGAACCGCCAACGATCCAGAGGAAGTATTATATCCGAAGCCTGCCCAAAATCAGGAAGAAATTGAGGATATTGTTCGAAAGCATCCCTTAGTTCAATATCAAGGCCTATCCCCGGCATTCATGGATTATATTCGAGTACAACATATGTTTGCCCCAGGATCTCGAAAAGCCGTGTACGACATGGTCACTCACAACACCGATGAAAACAGTCAACAGCTACAGGTCCTCTCTCGAATGGAGGAGGCCTTAAACTTATGGTCACGCTATCAGGACGGAATTGCCCGCGCCTGTGGAATTCGCCAGGGGTAAAAAATCAACTTCCCCCCTCCATTTCCTTTTTGGGAATAGCTTTCCTCTCCTCCTAAGAACCAGCCGAAGTGATTCAATCACGTCTTAATTATTTCTATTCCCTTTCCCCTCCACTCAAGCGATTCGTCTTCACCGGACAATATTTGTTTGCAGCAGCAATCGGAATAATCAACATCCAATGTTCTTGGACTCCTGAGATAGAAACTGTCCTCCATGACAGTCCTCACGGCTTCATTTCGCTGCAAACGACTCCGGCCCTGAAAATTGCACCCCAGCACCCGTCATCAATTCCTGAATCTCTTATCACAAAAATTTTGGCGCGAATTACAAAAAGCCAAGAGGAAGGAATGCTCCAACAATTACTGTTATCGGCCCCTCCCCCAGTTCCAGCATTCTCTCCTTCACAGATAAGTTTTTTGGCACCTCAATTATCCCTGGCCCTCTCCAAAGCCACCCCTGAGGAAGTTATCCATTTTAGGTGTCCAGCCACCGATGAACGGTCCTTTTTGGTCCAGGGTACCATCGCGGTTTTTCCTCCCAGCAATTTTCTTTTGACATTAAAGGATGCCAAAGAATCCTCCCGGATGCCTTCAAAAATTCAAAATTCCTCTCAAAAATTGCAGAACACAAGTTCTCTGACCTTTTCTCAGAAGGAAGCAGTCATGAGGAAGGAAGACATCCAGACCTTCATGACAATTCCCGCTATGTCTGAAGGGATTCTCATCAACTTTCAACTCCTCGCGCATTCAAATCAGCAGAAACAAGAGAACCAACCAAGCGACCATGGCAAAACGATGCCCAGTGACGAAAACGGTGAAACTCCCAGGGAATTAGATTCGCTGAACGAACAGCTGAGGGATTTACGAAGGAAAGTAGACCAACAAACCGAAGAAATTCGGCGCCTCAAACAAACGGCACCTCCATGAATAGGTCATGCCCCTACATCAATGAATTGAGCACCCTGGAGGACTTCATCACGACCGCACAGGTCTCGAAACGTCATCCGACAATAGCAGGCATACGTCACAAAGGTATCTTGGAGACAATATGCTGCCGTTTCTTTCTGCAACCCCTGATCCCACATCTCCGCTACTTGAGCGCCGCTCCCTGACTTGGTTGGCACATTCAAGGCCCTGGCCAGTACATCTAGTTTTATCCACCCCCGCATGTCCCAATTACTCCAAATGGCCATTGTGTCGTACACGGGTTCCGTCCTGAATTTTGCCAGATTAATATCAAACGGCGGTTTAATTTGATGAATAATTGACCGTTTTTTAATAAAAGGCAAATCAAAACCCAGCCCATTATGCGTGATGATGAGAGACGGGCGAAGCTGGCCCATACGATCCCAAAACAGGTGAAGCATCTCCGTCTCATTATTCCCATACCAGGCGATAGCTCCTTGCGGAACCATGGCGTCCGAGAACACTAAGACTCCAATGACCACAATCCGGCTAAATGTTCCATCAAAGGCGGATCGTTCATAGAGTTCATTTTCTTTGTGGATCCTTTCTTCATATCCCGCATAGGAAAAAAGGTCGGCTTCCGATTGAAGAGAAGCTTCGGGTGGCAACACGAGTTCAATCCCTAATACCTTTGCCCATTCTGACCGGGTAGCCTGGATGGTTTCGATATCAAGGACAACCTTCATCGCCGCCAAACCTTTATGAAAGTTTAAGAAACCGACTCTTCCGCACATCCCGATTGAATGATTTTTTTTAATACGGGAACATCTGCAGACGGGAATTCATAGGAAATCAATTCATGTTTGTAAACCCACGCTATTTCGGCACAATCTAACGCTTGAGGGTATCCTTTAATGATACAACAGGTGAAGAAATGCAACTCTACCTGCTTTTCGGGATACTGATGCCGGAGAGAATGAAAATGCTGTGGTTCACTGATCTCAACACCTAGCTCCTCTTTCACCTCCCTGCGCAAACAATCTCTCAACGTCTCTCCGGGTTCCTTTTTCCCTCCCGGGAATTCCCAAAGCCCCCCCAGGTCGGATTCCGGCTTCCTCCTTGTTAAGAGAAATTTCTCTTCCTGCTGGATAATGGCTGCGGCCACAACAATAGGAACGGAGGCCTGGAGATCCCTATTATTCATCGGAGGAAGCAGTTAGGCAAAGACTTCTCATTGGACACAGCAAACAAAGAGGTTTTCTGGCCGTACACACCATGGCCCCAAAATCCATTAGGGCCTGATTGAAATCATAGCCTTTTCCCCGAGGTATCAGTTTTTCAGAAAGAACCCATAGCTCGGACTTTTGTTTTTTGGGATCACCTCTCCCAATAAATATCCGATGCAACACCCGCATTACGTTGGTATCCAAAATAGGCGCATCTTTGTTAAACGCAAACGATCTGATTGCCCCGGCGGTGTAACGACCGATTCCTTTCAAGGACAGAAGCTCTTCGGCTTTACTGGGAATGGCTCCTCCATACCGCTCAACCGCCTCACAAGCGATGCTATGAAGACGGTAGGGCCGGATATTATACCCTAAGGGATACCATGTCTTTCGAACATCATCAGGGTGAGCCATGGCAAGATCCTGTAGAGTCGGATACTTTCCAAGAAACTCGTGGAATTTTGGAATCACCCGATCCACCTGCGTTTGTTGCAACATCACCTCTGAAACCAGAATCCTATACGGATCCGATGTTCTCCGCCATGGAAGATCCCGACCGAATTCCCCATACCATTCCAGCAATCGGTTCTGAAACTTGCCCTTTTTGGCTTTAGGAATAACCTGAGCCTCCTTTGCATGGCCCACAGTTATTTTTTTACCTTTTATTTTTTTTAAGACAGACATGTAAAGAATTGATTCACACCCGTAAACTACCCACCACAGACACCAAACCATCCACCATTACATGGCGAATGGCCAACCCTACCCACAAATTAAAATAAAAGTCCACGCTTAGATTCTGGCAATAGCCGAGGAAAAATATCATAAATTACTTTAAATAAAAATCGCCCTAACCAGAACTTTTCGCATTTTCTAGACAACCATCTCTGTGATCGGTTAATGTCCCTTTCATTAAACAGGGTCATTATATATTCCTTTTCATGCACTCTCCCCCACATGTCCACTTTTTTAAAAAAATTTGGAGGAATAGACGATGACTCATGAAATTCCCTAATTCCAACTAATCGGTCACTCTTCAGCAACCCCGGGGCTTTGTCCTACCATGCGGACGAATTCCGGAAAAGGGTTTGCCTCTTCTCCGCTCCTATTACATGGGAACGTTGAGATATTTCTTTCCGTTCGATTTCCTTTCATCTACCCAGTCTTTCATTGCTTTCGAATTCCAAACGTCTTCGACGTTCTGGTGTATTTTCAACCTTTCGTTTTCCTAATAATACCAACAGGAGGTTTCCCATGTTCACACACACTCTTCCTCTGTCCCAATTTGTTCCAACTGGTGCCCAAGAGGTGCAAAAACTCGCCCAAGGCACTTCAGATTTCATCTCTCATTTTGCAAAAAAGGGTGGCCCCGACCCATCTGACTATCCTATATTGAATACCCTCCTTCAACAATTTTCCGCAGAAAATATCCAAAAAATTTTTTCCGATGAACACTTGAATATGATCAGGAATGCCTTTGGAGAAGCCCTCTCTCCAGAGACGATTCAAGGTTGGGCATATCATAAACCCTTAGGATACGCGGGCGACTTTCAAATTATTGAAAAAATATATAATTATCACACATCTTCAAACCCCCATTTAGCCAAATGGGACCAGTATTTCCATACCCAAAAAGCTCCCCAGGCAGTCAGAAACCGGTTATCATTTTTCCTCGACCAATTATGGAAAATAAAAGCGGAAACCCCTTCAACCAGCCATATCCTCAACCTCGCCTCCGGCCCAGGAAGGGATATGTATGAAGCCCTCAAGGTCATGGGAACATCAAAGCTTGAGATCGACTGCGTGGATCAGGATGCACAAGCCATCAACTACGCCAAAGGACTTTGTCGGGACTTTCTGGCTCATATCCAATTTACCCACAAAAATGTATTTCGTTTTATTCCAACCAAAACGTACCACCTGATTTGGTCGGCCGGATTATTTGACTATTTCAATGACAATGTTTTCAAGCGAACATTAGAGAGATTCCATGCTCTACTAAAACCAAACGGGAAAATGGTGATTGGAAACTTCACCGTTGATAATCCCAGCCGCGGCTACATGGAACTCTTCAAATGGAATTTATTTCATCGGAGCAAAAAGCATTTATACAGACTTGCGCAAGAATGCGGTTTTACAGAGAATCAAATTCGCATTGAACAAGAGCCTGAGGGAGTCAACTTATTCCTGGTTGTCACAAAAATTTAAGCCTTCAAGGGGATTAACTCCTCTTGCCTCATCCCTTCATGACACAGGAGTAGGACCGTGCCCAAATTAGAAATGCTCTAAACAAAGGGGAAGCATCACCCATGGAATCCCTTTTCCTGGCTGTCAGCTTTAGAGTTTTCCTTTTGATATACAGGGTCAATAATTACGTGAGGGTACCTTCTAACACGGAATTGAGCACGACACTTAAATCGACAAGGTTGAAAGGTTTTGCCACTCTACCCTTGAAACCATATTCCTGATAATTGGCGAGGACAGGGTCATTGGAATATCCACTTACCACAATGGCTCTGACGTGAGGATCTATAGTTAATAACTTGCTGATCACATCCTTACCACCCACACCCCCCGGTACGGTTAAATCCAGAATAACCGCAGAAAAGGGTTCTCCGATTTCCTGTGCTTTGCAAAAAATTCTCAAGGCCTCTTCTCCGTCTTCAGCCGTTTGATAACTATACCCACAGGCCTTCACCATCTCACCAAGGACCTTCCGAATTTGAACTTCATCATCCATAATCAGAATCTTACCTTGCCCCACCTTGACGCACTGCTCAGGAGATCCTGATGGTATCTTCAGATTTGGAATGGCGGGAAGAAACAGAGAAAACGCGCTACCCTTCCCAAGCTCTGATTTCACTGACAACACTCCTCCATGGCTTCGGACAATGGAGTAGGACGTTGCCAAGCCCAGCCCAGACCCTGCGGACTTCGTTGTAAAATATGGATCAAAAATTTTTTCTAGATTTTCCCTAGAAATTCCAACCCCCTGGTCTATAAATGAGATTTTGACCCATTGGTCGAAATGAGAAGGCACTTGTCCCAAGCACGATATTTCCACCTCATTACTCGGGACATTATAAGCTTGGACGATACAGTCCCCACCTTCTGGCATCGCCTGACGTGCATTGATCACAAGATTGTGAATCACTTGGCAAATTTGCCCTACATCCGCATTGACCGAATACAGCTCTTCGGAAATCTGAAAAATGGGCCTGACATTAGAACCCGCAAGTACCAAACGAACATTCTCTTCTAATATTTCCCGAATGAAAACAGTCTTTTTTACAGGGGCTCCGCCCTTAGAAAACGTTAGGAGCTGCCGAGCGATGTCCTGTGCCCTTACGGAGGCTTGCTCAGCTTCTGAAATTCTATAGAACAAGGGATGCGACGGGTCCATTTCATATTTCGCTAATGACAATTGGCCTAAAATAGCTGTGAGTAAATTATTGAAATCATGGGCGAGCCCTCCCGCCAAGAGCCCAAGCGACTCCAGCTTGGCCCCCCTTAATCGCTCCTCTTCCCATT
>JAOUGQ010000401.1 GCA_029865515.1 Nitrospirota bacterium | reverse complement strand
GCTTGCTTCCGGAAGAGATCCACCGCTTCATGAGGATTGGTCTTTGCGACCACCTCATAGCCCAAATGGGTCAACAATTGCTCTCCCCATCTGGCCAACATTTCCTCATCATCGACAAATAATACCCTGCCGGACCCCTTCGGCCATTCTTTAGTTTTTTCAGTAGGTGCTGAAGGGACCACATCCAACCGTGGAAGCAATATCGTAAAAGTCGTTCCCTGGCCTATCGCGCTGGAAACGGAAATATGCCCGCCATGTCCAACAATGACCCCGTGGACGACCGCCAACCCTAAACCTGTCCCTTCACCAGACCCCTTGGTCGTAAAAAATGGTTCAAAAATTCGTTCCAATACCTGGGAAGAGATTCCCTGCCCTGAATCTCGAATTGTGAGCCGCACATACCTGCCGGGCTTCAACGATGGAAACTCCAAGGCCGACTTCCCGGTCAGTTCGACTGAAGTCAGGGAAAGGTCCAAAATTCCGCCTTCTTTTCGCATGGCATATTCAGCATTAGCACATAAGTTCATCACCACTTGATGAATTTGTGTAGGATCGGCAAACACCACTGCGGGAACCCCCGCCAGGGCGGAACGAATCTCGATCGTGGACGGAAGCGTCGCCCGTATCATTTTCAACGCTTCCTTCACGATGACCTCCAGGTCAACCGCTTCCCGCTCCTGGTCGGTTCGACGGCTAAATGCCAGAATCTGCTTCACCAATTCTTTTGCCCGGTTTCCAGCAGTGACCACCTCATCCAGGTAGGACTTGACCCGCTGGTCCTGTGAGACCTGGGTCATCGCCAGTTCCGAATACCCTAATATGGCTCCCAGGATATTATTGAAATCATGGGCAATGCCCCCTGCCAATGTACCAATCGCTTCCATTTTTTGAGTATGGCGAAACTGCTTTTCACTGCTCGCCAATGCCTCTTCGGCCCGTTTCCGATCGGTTATATCTTCACAGGACAACAAGAGAATTTTCTGCTGTTGGGAATCCATGATGGTTTGGATGGTTTCCCTGACCCATAATACGGTGCCATCCTTTTTGACTTTACGAAATTCGTTTTGAGGGGTCTGACTATCCTCCCAAAGACCCTGAAGACTCTGCTCTAGGGCTGATTGGAACAGCGGAAGATCCTCTTCATGGACCACGGTTCGCACCGACTCGCCCACTAGCTCGCTCACTTCATACCCTAGTAGATTCGCCCCAAATTGATTCACAGATAAAACCCTGAGATGAGAATCGACGGTGAAATACATCAACGGCGTTTGATCATAGAGAGCCCGATAACGTTCCTCACTTTCTTTCAAGGCCTCTTGTGCCAGTTTCCGTTCAAGTTCTGCTCCCGCTCGAGCCGCAAAAATCTGCAAAAGATATTGCTCTTGAGAAGAAAGGTAAACCGGTCGAGTATCCATGAGGGCCAGATTTCCCACGACTTCATTTTGGGAATTAAAAAGAGGAACACCAAAATACGCCTCAATCGCCAGTTCTTGAATCCTTTCACTGCGAGGAAAAAGCTGCTTGACCTCAGACTGATAGGCAACAGGAATACCTCCAAACACCTGTTCACAAGGTCCCCCAAGACATTCGTACTCGGATGAAGGTTCAAAGTGGTCCTGATTCCAAAAAGCCAGTGTTCGGGCTTTATCGTCACCTTCCTCGATACGCTCTGACAAAAACACCATGGGAATTTTGAGCGCTTTTGCCAATTCACCTACCACCGTTTCAAAGAAATTCGGACAACCAGGAATCAAATTGCCTTTGACAATCGCCTCCAGCGCATCTTCCAATTGTTTCCGTTGCGTAATGTCCCGTGAGATGACTACTCCGCGAAGCTCCCCGAACGCCGTTTGAAACACCCGGCCGGTGCTTTCAAACCAGCGGTATTCTCCGCCATGATGCCGATATCGGTAAATCGAACGACCAGACCCTTGAGTCTTCATTCCTTGTTGAAATTCCGCCAGCACCTCTTCTCGATCATCTGCATGAACTGGAGAAAAAATACTTGTTCCAAGAAGATCTTTCGACCTATAGCCTAATATATCCCTGAAATTGGGGCTCACATACAAAAACCGCCCTTCAACATCAACTTCGGCAATTAGATCATAGGCATTTTCCATAATGGCGCGATAGCGCTTTTCCCTCTCCTTAATGGCTAACTCCGCCGCTTTCCTAAAGGTAATATCATGGGCAAACCCTATGACCCCACCCTGGGAAATCTGTGAACATCCCAATGGTTCCTTGAGCACGAGAAACGTTCTTGAAACCGCTTGTTGTTCCAGCTTCTCTACCTCAAAAGCCTGAGTCCCAGCTCCACGCAACACTTCGGCATCACCCTGCACAAACAAAGGATGTTGCTGGTTGTCGAATAAATCCTGATCGGTTTTCCCGATGATCTGGCCGATGGTCTTTCCCATTAAGGTCGCTCCTGAAGAATTGATCAGGAGGTAGCGCCCCTCCAGATCCTTGGCATAGACCACATCACTCATTCCTTCAAGTACAGCATTCAAAAGAATATGATTCTGCCTTACGGATTTTTCAGCCAGCTTACGATCTGTGATATCACACAGGGTTCCTCCACCACGAATTAAACCCCCGTTGGCATCAAAAGTAGCCTCGCCAGTTGTTTGAAACCAACGGTACTCCCCCGACTTGGTCTGCAAGCGATACTCCACACAGTAGGGCACTTGATGTTCAATATGATTCTTTAATGACTCAAACACATGTTCCCGATCATCCGGGTGCAAGAGCTTGGCCCAACTTTCCAGAACGCCCGGGAACTCGGATTCCTCAT
>JAOUGQ010000400.1 GCA_029865515.1 Nitrospirota bacterium | reverse complement strand
CCGTCGCGTCCAGACGGTGGATGTGGCTCCAACCCTGTCCTCACTGTTGAATATCAAGGCTCCATCGGGCGCCATGGGAGGACCATTGGTGGAAGTGTTTACCAAAAAGCCCCAATAAAGATACCCCGAACAAGACTTGGGAGGATTCAGAAGAAAAAAATATTCCGGTGCATCCTGGTTTCCCGTGGGCCATGCTAACTCGCTGGATTACTTTTCGAGATAGCCCTTTCCACTAGCCACCGACCCTGTCCGTCCAAGCGAATCGTGGTGTGGCCGGGTTTCGCCCCGGCAGGCGAGTGTTTGCTTAGTGCTGGAAAAAATTTGCGGGACAGAAGTGACCAGCTACCCGTGCAATGGCAAGGCGATTGGATGCTGGTGTTCGCGTTCGATAAATCATAGGGCGAAAAACGGCAGGAGATGGGGGACCATGGAGTTGCGGCTTCGGGTTCATAAAAGAATCTTTTCGATCGTACGTGTTTTCCTCTGATAAACGGATCTTCCCCCATCCATCACCAGCACATTACTACCTTACCTCGATAGCTTATTAACTCCTCCTGCAACTGATCCGTATAATTCTCAATTTTGTTTTTATTGTGCCGTAAAATTTCCGACATCTGGTATCAAGTGACGTATTGACAGAAATTGACTAATCGTCAATTTTTTGGTAAAAATCATTGATGCCTGCTTCAGAAAGAAAGAAACGGGAGTATGTCCAACGAGAAGATCTGATTATACATACTGCCAGAAAGCTCTTACTCGATATGGGCTATCTGGATCTCAATATGGATCGGATTGCGGAAGTCACCGAATATTCAAAGGGTACGATTTATCAACATTTCTCATGTAAAGAGGAAATTTTAGTGGCCATGCTTTCGGAGTCAGCCGAAAAAGCCGGTAAGTTTCTTCTCAGGGGTTCAGACATGAAAGGAAAGCCCCGGGAGCGGATGGCAGCCATGGCGGTGGGGTATGATCTGTTTGTGGGTCTGAATCCGGACCATTTTAAAGCGCAACTCCTGGTTCAAAATGAATCAATTATGCGAAAGGCTTCCCCGGTTTTGCAGAGAAAGCTGGAAGGATGCAATCAACGGAACATGCACATTGTTTCCGGAGTCTTGCGTGATGCCGTGGCGGAGGGGCATGTAAAATTGAAAGAAGGTGTCACAGCAGAGGAAGTCACCTTTGGTTTGTGGACCGGGGCGTTGGGGGCGTACGTCTTGATGTCTTCCGAGGTGAATCTCAATGCCCTGGGAGTGACCGACCCGAGGAAGGCGGTGTGGGATAATATGCATGCGTTACTGGATGGGTTCGGTTGGCGTCCACTTTCCAAGGAACTGGATTATGAGCAGACGAGAGGCCGGATATTAAAGGAAGTGTTTCCACAGGAATCCGCTCAAATGGGAATGGCTTAATACAACTATTTTTTTACCATCGCTTGACGAAAAGTCAAAATTTGACGAACCCATTTAATTTGAAGGTAACCGTTCAGTTGTCGGATGCGGGTAGAGAGCGAAGTCAACAACATCTCTGGAATGACAAGAGAAGCATTTGGTCATGAACCGTTTACCATTATCAAGGAGGTGTCCAATGAACAAAGTCGCGTGGAAGGTCTCAGGGCTTTTATTCGTTACCAGCACCCTGGTTGGTCTGATGGGTGGACTGCTTGCGGCTCCACAGTCCGGTGCCAGAACTCGAAAAAAAATGCATCGTGTGTATGAAAATATCAAGGACCAGGTGAAAGAGGATGTCGATGATCTCAAGGGATCGGTGGCCAATGTGGCCAGGCAAGGGGAAACCTATCGAAAAAAAATGTTGGATTGGAACCGGCTATCAGAATGGCAACAGGGGTTTTTGGAATTTCCCCGAATTGCACCCGCAAAGGTTATCCGCTGGCATCCCAAGGATGTCCATTAATACTCCCTGTGGAATCACGCCGTGTCTGTTGAGGAGATCAGTTTTCTCGATTCATCCTGGGGTTCTTAAGAGCCCCAGGATGAAGGGAGAAAGACAGCTAAGAGTATTCAGAACAAGGAAGCATGACATTGGCTCACATCAATAAAAGACTTGAGGAGAAAAACAGGAGTGGATGTATGGCCAGATTGAAAAAGAAAAGTGTCGTACTCACCAACGTCATGTCCCTTGCATGCCTTCTTCAAGGTGGCATGGAACATACACCTGCCGAAGCTGCCCTTAAGGGGAACGAGGTGTTAATAGTAGAGGAATATCCATCTCAAGATAACGGGGGCCAGAAAATCTTTCCTGACTTACCCGATAGCAAGAGAGAAGGATCGGAAGGAACTGTTTTGGGGGAAAAATTGTTTCAGCACAATTCTGAAGGGGGTATCTTTCAATCCAAGAAGGCTCCTCGTCTTCAACTGAAATCTCCCGGCAAGTTGCCCGGAATTGAATTGGGCGTCGAAATGCACAGCCTGCAGGCTTTTCAATCGGTCATCCCGCCGGAAAATTTGCCAAAGGGATTAGATTTTAAACAGGAACAACCTCTTTTGCTTCCGCCTTCCATCAATGCCCCTGACTACAATGGCGGCTTTCTCCGGTTCACCTGGTAACCGGTAAGGGGCTGTTGAAAAAAGCCGCCAGCGGCGTTCTCGCCATTTTCCCGGGCTCACGTATTGGAAGGACGCTCTGCGCGCATAAGTAGCTGCGGCCTTGCTGAACGAACGTTTTTGAACCGCCCCGAGGCCTCTGATATGCAACGTACCTATGGGCCTCTCTGCCATTGGCATTCATTAGTATTCAACACTCCCAGAAACGCCGCTTCTGAGTTTACAGGCATGTCTGAGTC
>JAOUGQ010000399.1 GCA_029865515.1 Nitrospirota bacterium | reverse complement strand
CGGAACATATCAAACAGGTCGGCAGGCGCCGTGGGGCCAACATGGGGGTCCTCCGGGTCGATCATCCGGATATTCATGACTTCATCCGGGCAAAATTGGATGGCACCAGCTTGCGCAATTTTAATATCTCCGTGGGGTTGACGGATCGTTTTTTGGAAGCGGTTCGCCAGGATGGAGACTTTGACCTCATTCATCCCCTGACCAAACGTCCGACGGCATGCGTGAAAGCCAAGAGTCTGTTTCAGGATATCGCGGACGCGGCCTGGCAAAGTGGAGATCCAGGTCTTCTCTTTCTGGATACCATCAATCGGAACAATCCCACGCCAGGGTTGGGGAACCTGGAAGCGACTAATCCGTGCGGAGAGATTCCGCTCCTGCCCCATGAATCCTGCAACCTGGGTTCACTGAATCTTCCACACTTCCTGACCAGCGATGCTCACGAACCGTCCATGCATTGGGAAAAACTGCAAAAAGCCGTGCATCAGGCCGTCCGTTTTCTGGACAATTTGATCGAGATCAATCATTTTCCCACTGCGCCAATCGCCTCCCAATCCCGTGGCAATCGAAAAATCGGCTTGGGGGTCATGGGATTGGCCGAAGTACTCATACGACTCGGGCTGCCGTATGCATCCGACGAGGCGCTCCACTTCGGAAAAACCCTCATGAAATTCATTACGCAGGAAGCGCACCACGCATCAGAGCAACTGGCTGAGGAACGGGGAGTCTTTCCTCATTGGCCACAAAGCATCTATGCTCCCACTAATCAAAAAAGGCGCAACGCCACCTGCACCGCCATTGCTCCAACCGGCACACTCAGTCTTATCGCGGGCACCACGGCCAGCATTGAGCCGCTGTTTGCCCTAGTCTACCGGCGGTCGCATTCATTCGGCGGCAATCCGTTGTATGAAATGACACCCCTCTTTTGGCAATATTGCCGGGCCGGGGGAATCGATACCGCACAACTGGCGGAAGACGTGTTTCACCATGGAACAACCGGCCACATGGCGACTGTCCCGTCGCGCATCAAAGAATTATTTCTGACGGCATTGGAGATTCCTCCCGAGAAACATCTGCAAATGCAAGCCGCTTTCCAGGAATATGTGGACAACTCCGTTTCCAAAACCATCAACATGCCGGAGAATGCCACTCGTGAAGACGTCAGGCGGGCCTATTGGCGGGCCTGGGAACTTGGACTCAAGGGTGTGACTATCTTCCGGTATGGGTCGAAGGATTCCCAAGTCATGGAAGTCGGGGAAGAAGTCGATCCACAGCTCTTGGAACAGACCGCCCATTGCGACCCCGGAGAATGCCGAATATGATACCCCCATACCAGCAAATCGTCGTATCCACATTCCGCCATATGTACATTATCGCGATCGTGCCGCATGGACACTGACAAGGAGAGACAGCCCATGAAATCTCGCATCATGCTCTTGAGTCTGCTAATGCTAATCGGGTGGATCATTCCCGCTGGAGCCCAGGAGCCTCAAGTCGATCCCTTAAAAGGCGAAGCGGTGTATAAGGCCAACTGTGTCAGGTGTCACGGTATTCAGGGAAGAGGCGATGGACCAGACGCGGCCAAGCTCATTGTCCCTCCCGCCAACTTTCAACGCCAGGAGTCCCGGGCCAAATCGGAAATGGATCTCCGGTCGGCCATCATCTGGGGACTGGCATTCAGCCCTATGCACGGATGGTGGGACCAACTGAGTGTCGAAGATATCCGAGCCGTCACCGCCTACATCCGACGATTGGCGCCTTATGCACCTTCATCGCCCTGATGGCCGGAAGATTGCCACACTCAATCGGCTCCAGGGACTAGATTTTGAGGATTCAATCGAGGTTAAATAGTCTGCATTCTGATGAAGGGGTGAATTTTTCTCATCTTTTACCTGAGAGGAATACGATGATGAGGGTCGCAACATTATTCGTTATCATGATGCTGTCCGTTGGAGGATTCAACCTAACGTGGGTAACCGAAGCAAATGCACAAGGAGGGCCGCCCACCGAATCCCTCGCCCAGATGAGTGAGAAAACACTCCAGGAAGATCCGGTTTGCGATCCGAGCCACCGGCCCAAAATCACAAAAATTGAACCTGATGAGTTTCAGCCTGGCGCTAAAGTGGTGATCATTGGAGAAGATTTCGGACAGAAAAAAGAGTGCTTGTTTGAGGTGACCTTCGGATACGAAAAGGCAAAGGATTTCGTGCTTAAAGGAAATGAGAGAATAGAAGCGACAGCGCCCGACAACGTCTCCACGGGAATGATTTTTGTGAATGTGATCACCGGTGGCGGTGCCGCACGATCCGCGGTGCTCATTAAGAAATAAAGAACAGACATTACCGGCACACGCCTATCATTCAGCGGTGAGAGGGTAACCATTTCGAAATGATGGCAACCCATCGGGATGCCATCTTGGTGGGTTGAGGTGACTGATGCTCCAGAGGAGGACGCCCGAAAATTTTCTGATGCGACAGTTGAACCCGTCATTGTCGAAAGTGGTCATATTGGCCGCCATGGGCCTCATCCCTCTTCTCCCCGTTCTGGCTGATGAGGGAAAGACCCAACCTGCAAAAACCCTCTTTCACCAGTATTGCCAGGACTGCCATGGTCCACAGAGGGACGGGAGAGGGGGGTTACGTTCTTTTCTGGAACAGGACCCCGCCAATTTGACCTCTCAAGCGACACAAGCCAAAACCGACCAGGAACTCTTTTCCATCATTAAAAACGGGGGCGGGGTTGAAATGCATGGCTGGGCCGACACGTTTACCGATGAACAAATCCTGGACCTCGTACACTATCTT
>JAOUGQ010000398.1 GCA_029865515.1 Nitrospirota bacterium | reverse complement strand
TTCGTCGCGTCCCCATAGATCATATGCCCCCTGCCTTTTCCAGAGGCTTTGACCACATCAGGATTGACGTCCAACACCACATAAGGAATCTCCATATCGCCTAAGACTCGCGCAAGATTTCGACCATTTAATCCATAGCCCACGATAATCACATGATCTTTCACTTTGATCCCGATGTCCTGCCCAGCATTGGACGTGCGTCGTGGCAACCAACGTTGCAATCGGTCAAGAGCCTCGGTACGTCTGGCCAGACGAGGAGCCCATTGAATCAAAAATGGGGTAATCGTCATCGACAGCACCGACACAGCAAGAAAAACATTATAGGCTTGCAAATCTAATAACCCTTCCTGCTGACCCACCCGGGCCAGGATAAAGGCAAATTCTCCCACTTGGGCTAAGGCCACACCCGTTAATAATGCAGAAGGAACCGGGGCTCCGGCAAGGAACACCGCACCAGCTCCCGTTACAAACTTGCCCAAAACCACGAGGATCAACAACCCCACCACAAGAAGTGGGAATTCGAAGATCACCGAGGGGTTCATCAACATCCCCACCGAAACAAAAAACAA
Organism: Nitrospirota bacterium; assembly: GCA_029865515.1. Classification (GTDB taxonomy): domain Bacteria; phylum Nitrospirota; class Nitrospiria; order Nitrospirales; family UBA8639; genus Nitrospira_E. The sequence goes on along the minus strand of JAOUGQ010000398.1, from coordinate 2,240 downwards.
ACTATTGAAACTATCCCGAAAGGGGATCACTTCGGCCAACGCTTGATGGCTATATTCCGACTCAGAAATCACTAATCCCGCGATAAATGCTCCAAGGGCCAAGGACAATCCTGCGAGCGACGTCAACCAGGCGGTTCCCAAGCCCAAGACAATGACGGCCAGGAGAAATAACTCCCTACTTCGGGTCCCCACAATAAGATGAAGGGCACGAGGAACAAGCACTCGTGCGGCCAGCACAATCAAGCCCACCACCATCACAGATTTCATGAGCGTTTCGACGATCGCCCGTGTCTCGCCCTGAGAACCGGTTCCCAACACCGGCGTCATCAAAATCATGGCCACGACAGCTAAATCCTGAAAAATAAGAATAGACATCGTGGCTTGGCCATGCAGAGCATCAATTTCACCTCGATCTCCCAGAATCTTGAGGACAATGGCCGTGCTGCTCAAAGACAACAACAGACCCCAAAAGATCGATTCTTCCCATGGTCGATGCAAGACCCACCCCCCGAGCACCACGACACTGAGCATGCTCATAATTTGCAGGGGACCTCCCACCCACAAGAGGCGACTGGAAGCACGCAATCGAGAGAGAGAGGTTTCCAACCCAATGGTAAACAACAACAACACCACGCCAATTTCGGCGAGGGTTTCGACTTGATGCTGATCAGAAATGAGGTTCAGTCCGTGAGGACCCACCAAGGTTCCGGCTACTAAAAAACCCGCTACCGCTGGTAGCCGGAGTTTTTGAAACACAAACACAACCAGAACTGAGATAGAAAAAATAATGAGGACATCTCGTAGGACGTGTACTTCACTCATGGATCACGTTGGGGACTCTGACAAGAGTTCAGGGAATCCCAACCCAAGCATCACGCGGAACAGCGAAGAGAGGGTTGGGGATGTACCGAAGAATAATCATCTCTCGGAATCAGTGAAATGTCTACCACTCTCTTTATCCTTTTCGATTGACACCCACCAAAGCTATTCAGAGTACAGCAGGGAGGAAGAATCCAGAGAGTGTCATTCCAGCACAATCCCAATCAATCTGGAAGATCAACAGGCTTTTACGAGTGCGCTGAGGAGGAAAGATCCTGAAAGAGCCAGGGAGCCTCTTGAGCCCGGCGCATTTCATAGGCGGCAATGGCAGACTCATATTGAAGGGTAAGCCCAATTCCATCTAATCCCTTCAATAAACAATCCTTGCGAAAAGGATCCAGGGTAAACGAATACCGCTCCCCTTCGGGAAGGGCGACGACTTGCTGAGCCAAATCGACAGTGACCTGATATTGGTCGTGTTGGGCCACTCGGTCAAACAATGTTTGGATTTCTTCTCCCGTTAACACGACGGGTAGGATCCCATTCTGGAAACAGTTATTGTAGAAAATATCGGCAAAACTTGGAGCCAGAATACAACGAATGCCATAATCCAACAAGGCCCAGGGCGCATGCTCCCTTGAGGATCCACACCCGAAATTTTCACGGGTCAAAAGAATCGTGGCCTTTTGATAGCGAAGTTGGTTCACAAAAAATTCCGGATCCTGAGACCCATCCGCACGCCGACGCCAATCGGCAAACAATCCCTCCTTCAGTCCCGTGCGATGAATCGTTTTCAAATATTGCTTAGGGATGATTTGATCCGTATCGACATTGCCACGATTTAACGGAGCGACCGTCCCGGTCAATGTGGTAAACGCCTGCATATTGTTCTCCCGTTTAAATCCAGAGAAAGAAAATTTCCTCTCAAATTCCGAAGAATGCTGTTACCTCTCTCACGTCTTCCAGTCTCGAATATCGACAAAATGTCCCTCAACAGCCGCAGCGGCGGCCATGGCAGGGGACACGAGATGAGTCCGTCCGCCCTTGCCCTGGCGCCCTTCGAAGTTTCGATTACTGGTTGAGGCACATCGTTCTCCAGGGGTCAGCACATCGGCGTTCATCGCGAGACACATACTACATCCTGGCTCCCGCCATTCGAAACCCGCCTCCCGAAAAATCCGATCCAGACCCTCTTCTTCAGCCTGATGTTTGACTAAACCTGAACCCGGTACCACCATGGCCTTGACGCTTCGAGCGACACGCTTCCCCTTGACGTACCGTGCCGCCACCCGCAAATCCTCAATACGTGAATTCGTGCAAGACCCGATAAAGACCCGATCGATCTGAATATCACGAATAGGAATTCCAGCTGGTAATCCCATATAGGCTAAGGCTCGCTCCGTTGCCGTCCTGAGCTTTTC
>JAOUGQ010000101.1 GCA_029865515.1 Nitrospirota bacterium | reverse complement strand
CCGGAATCCATTTTTGTCGAAGTCAAAAGACAGGTGAGGTGCTGATCATAGCGAGGAATCCCGCGACAATGAGAAGGACGAGGATTGGTTCAGCGGCACGCATACCTGCCACAACGATGACGAATGCTGCTGTGGTCAACAGGAGCCGGCCAATTGGGTTTTTGGGGGAGGGAGGCGTCTGCGTCATCGGTGGTTGGACAGCCTGTTGGGGGTTCATGGTGAGAATCTTAAGAGCTAACCGACAACCCTTCCCTCATCTTAATATGGTACCCGCTTTTTTCTTTCCTGTCCTCGAGAAGAAGGAGGTTCGTTTTGTGAAAAGGAGAAGGGGAAAAATAAAAACTTCAAGAAGAATGTGCACTCTTGAGTTTTTCCCGGGTGATTTCGACCAGAGTGTGGTCTAAGAGACTATTCCTGAATGGCTTTCAGCCGTTGTTGGAGGTAGGCATTTCTGACGGCTCCATACAGATCGAGTGTTCCTTCCTCTACGCCTTGAAATTTTTCAAGAGTTAACGACCGGGCATTGACCGCTTCTCCGACTGTAAGTCCAAAAACACCGATTCTTATAGTTGAACGATCCTGGGTCAACTGGGGGATGCTATCAATGTTTATATAGGGGAGAACAAACCAATTAAAGGGGTCCAGAAAATTGTCGCCGATAAATCCAATTCCATCTCTTAAGGTGAAAGGTCCAAAAAAAGGAATCATCAGGAAGGGACCCGGCCCCACCCCATAGGTTCCCAGGGTTTGCCCCAGGTCCTCTTGCGGAGTTTTCAGTTCAAACATAATTCCTGCCGGATCGAACAAACCCCCAACTCCAAGCGTGCTATTGATGAGAAACCGGCTTAGTTCAATGCCGGCCCCCTGAAACTTCCCTTGGAAAAGGTTGTTAAAAAGCCTACGAGCAAATCGAATATTTTGAAACACGTTCGAAAAGCTTTGCTGAACATCGGGAGGGATAAAGAAATTGTAAACTTTGGCAACCGGCTTCACCACATATTTGTCCAGCCGGTAATTAAATTCAAAGACTGCGGAATTGACAGGTTCTAACGGATCATATTCCATTGTCTGGGTATGATCCGATTCGTCAAAGGGATCAAAAAATTCACTTTTCTCCTCTTGACCCTCTGAGGTGGGTCCGTCCATGGCTTCAACTATCTGAACTTCCGATCCAGTTTCCAGACTATCCTGGGTCTTTGTGGATTTGGCATTTCCCGCACATCCGCCAAATCCTAATGTAAGGCATACTATCACTAGGATTTGTAATCGCATCGTTTTTTTATCCCGCCAAAGGCTTTTTGCCCAATAGGTGCTTGGAGTCAGTCCACTTCATTATTAAATGAAATGGTTGGAGCCGAAGACCACATCAGTAAGGGTGGCTAACATCAAAGAAGAAGTTCAAGGAAAAACCTGTGGACTGTACCAAAATCCTGAAACTAAGCCAAGAATATCTTTACTCATTATGACCTCTCTGAAGGTCTTTGAGTGCCGGCGTGGTTCATGGCTGCTCCTCTTTTTCAGGGCACTGTGCATGTAGACGAAAGATCTGTCAGTTTCCTTGACGGAATGTTACAGAAAAAAAGATAAGAAAATATTAGACACTGACAATTTTATGCCTTGATTTTCCCAATTGATCGTAAGCTACCTCGACGATTTTATTGATACAACTTTATAGAAAAGGAAAGCGTTCACTACTATTGGAAAGGAGCCAGCCTCAACTTCAATCAATCGCGCACGATATGATGAAAATTCTGTGGTGGCACTTCCTTTGCTCATCCGTAGTAGATGAGCATTGAGGTTCATGGAGCACCAATGTCTCTTGTCAGGATGGCCAGGTGTCATGAGAACTTTCAACAGAAGGGAGACAACCATGAGTCCAACGGTTTCCGCACAGAAGTCTTCTTGGAATGGATCCATTAAAAAGCCCCAAAAGCACGATCGTCATCCTGCTGTGTCTGGTGAGGGGGAAAGTTCATCGGGAATCAGTGACAAACAGCTTCCCTTATATCTGAAGGAAATAGGGCAGGTGGCATTACTGGACCGTGATGGGGAAGTACGTCTGTGTAAGAAAATTGAAGAAGCCAAGCGAAGCATGCTAGAGATTCTGTTCTCTTTGCCCATGACGTTGGATTTTCTTCAGGCACAACTGATGCGCTTGACGAGCGGTGAGATCGCGGCCAGACATATTGTCCAAAAGGATAAAGATGTGGATTTGGTTACGGAATCGGAGGAGGAAACGGACATTCCGGATTTCCAAGACGAACAGCAAGAGGATGAAGAATTTCGTCAACGGGTCATTCAACAACTGACCAGGCTTTGCGACGGTGTTCAATCCATGATGAAGAGGAAAAATGAGGATGCTCTTGTGCCCAACCATGGTTCTGCGGCCTCTGTTCAAGCCAGAAAAAATTTATTGAAAAGCCTCGAAGAAGTTAATTGGCATCCTGCATTCTACAGCCAGGTAGAAGCCCGACTTCGTGCTACGGAACGTCAACTTGGAGAGGTATTGAAACGATTGGGAATGTATCCCAAAGATATTGGGCACAGCGATGATCGGAAGAGCCCGCGGAGCCGGAAACCTCTGGCGGCTATAAAAACTCACGTCGAGGAAGTCTCAAGTCATCAACGCTCGGCACTAGAAGCCACGGAGCACCTCAAATGTTTGGAGCATGAGGTTCTTCGCATGTCATTTGCCCAATTTCTCGCACGGGTTCGGCAATTGGATCAAGCAAAAACCCGCTTGCATTTCGCCAAACAGGCTATGTTGGAGGCAAACTTACGGCTGGTCGTCAGTGTGGCCAAACGATACGTCAATCGGGGACTCGATCTGTTGGACCTCATTCAAGAGGGCAATATCGGACTCATGCGCGCAGTAGACCGCTTTGAATACCAACGGGGATATAAGTTCAGCACCTATGCGACCTGGTGGATTCGGCAGGCCGTAACCCGGGCGTTGGCAGATCAGTCCAGGACGGTGCGGGTCCCCGTCCATGTGTGCGATGCTTTGACTCGGGTGCGGCGTACTTTGGAACGATTAGCGGTCCAATTGGGGCGAGAACCCAAACTGGATGAGTTAAGCGGTGCATTGGAGATCCCTTCGGACAAACTGGCCGCGATGTTGGAAGCGACAAAGGGAACGATGTCCCTTGAGACTCCCATGGGAGATGAAGAGGGTTCGCCTCTTGCGGATCTCTTGCAAGATCATTCCGCTGTTTCTCCGTGTTATTCGGCCGAACGGGTAGACCTTCAGGAAAAAGTGACCTCGTTGTTAAAGACCTTAACGCCACGGGAGGCACATATTATTCGGCGACGTTTCGGGATTGGAGAGCTTGAGGATGCCACTCTGGAGGAAATCGGTCATGAATTCTCCGTGACTCGAGAGCGGATACGACAAATTGAAGAACGGGCGTTAGCCAAATTGCGTGAACCCCAGCGTAATGTGGTGTTGCGCAAATTTTTCCAACCTTCCGGATTAGTGTAACAAAGCCTATTATAAGCCTGGATTCTCGGCCTGTATGATTGGGAAGGGAGTAATAGAAGAGACGAATTTAGGAAAAGAGCTGTTCGTCATGGGATGGAGAATCGTCAGTTGCTGATGGTTCATGCTGACCATGACTTCCTTGAAAATTGGCCGAGGCCGTGTTGGCGTTGAGGAAGGTTGTTCCATTGAGATTGGCCTGTTGGAAATCGCTCTCATTCAGGTCGGCTTCTCGAAAATCGGCCCAAGAGCAATCCGTGGAAAAAAACTCCGCCCCCCGGATATGTGCGCGAACAAATGTTGCGCCACGGAGTGTCGCGTTCCGGAAATCGGTTCCTTGAAGATCGGCTTGCTGGAAATCGGCCCAAATAAGATCGGCTTGTGAAAAATTAGCCCAGGCTAATTGGGCCCCGGTGAAACGGACACTTCGAAGATTAGCCCCTTGAAAATTCGCGCCACGAAGATTGGCCCCCTCAAAATTTGCTCCGGGTAGATACGCTTCTTGGAAGTTGGCATTACGAAGATCCTGGTGGCGGAAATCGGCTTCCCGGAGGTCAACCTGAAAAAAATCCTGTGACTTTGGGATGGAAGTGGGGTCAGATTTGTCTTCCCCGAGTATTGCTTTTCTTGTTAACTCAGCCTGCTGTGAGCGTTTCCAAGTCCGATGGGTGTCTAGAAGAAGAGCCCGATCCTCTTCGAATGTGTCTGGAGGAGGAAGAGGCTGGAGCGGATTATCTTCAATCGCGGCCATGGGGTAATATCACAAGAGGACCACAAAAAATTGTGGAAGAGGAAACATAAAAACTTTGAGCTTTTGCCATGTTCAAACCTTAGCGAAAATGACGACAAGGGTCCAGCCCCAAAAGAGGGACGGGAAAGAATCGGTTGGTTGTGGCAAGGTCGGTTAAGAATGAAGCTTCTACAAAGGTCTACGAGTAGAGCAGGGATCGAGAAAACCTAATTATGGTATAAAAAGATCACCGCGTTACATCCATGATGGAAGAATTGGAGGAAGACCCAAAAGGTTCAAAAGACTAACGTAACAAGAAAGATAAGATGTGATATGGAATTGACCCCAAATTTTCTTCTCTGGGGTGTGGTGACGCTCCTCGGTTATGTGCTCTGGATTTTGTGGAAAGCCAATGGCGTATTCCAACAAATCCTGGATCAACTTCGATATCGAATTCGATCTGGATTGAGAGTGGCCAGTGTTAATGAGCTGGAGGTCGTTCAAGAGAATCTCCTTTGTCTGGAGGAGCACGTGCATGTCCAGATGGCTTCCTTGAATACAAAGGAGAAATTCTCTCCTCAACTTCAGAAATGCCCTCAAACCATGGATCCTTCGTTTGTTCGCTTGGAACAGTCTGGCGACTCCACTATCGTGATGGATGTACCTCTTCCTCGACCGCGGTCGATCGTGTGGAATGGTCTTCGCTTTACACTCAGTGATTCTCTTTGGGCACATATGGGAGTGATGCCGAGGGAAACGGTAGAGGATGGACAAGTTCAGGCCTTGGTGCATGGGCCGTTTTGTCGGGTTTGTTTGAAGCGATTGGTGGAGCGGGATCGCGTCTATGCTGCAGAGGTTCCGGGGCAGTGCCGTCATTGTGGCGTATCCTGGAGCAATCAAGAATTCGATCGTCTGCCAATTTCTCTGGTCGATCTCAAGCGCCAGGTGTATGACAGCCTTGATCGAAAATTAAGAACGAGCCGAGGAGTTCAATGCTAGGGATAAATGTTCGCCAGGAGATGAACGCCAGATGTTGTTGAGAGATCTATTGCTGCTATGCAGAACTTGTGTGGGTGTAGTTGGGATGCTATAACCGAGCAACAATGAACGCTTGCCCTTCGTGCTCCCAAGAGAATCCAGATGCCGCGAATTTTTGTTTACAGTGTGGGCAGGCTCTTGCCTCCATTTCTTCGGAGGCCAGCCATGAGGCTGCTCAGACCAAAGCAATACCCACTCAGACCCAACTGTGGGAAACGTTCATCGGTCCGAGTAAATCCATTCAATTCTCAATAAAAACAGGGTGGGTATGGCGGCCAGCTTTTTTGTATTACAAGGACAAGTTTGCAAATATTGAAACCCCTCAGGGGCCACGATTTGTCTTAAGTTGGAACTGGCCCGCCGCGCTGTTTGATTCTTTTCTTTGGTTTTTGTATCGCAAGATGTATATGTTCGCATTGTTATACGCTGTGGCCCCTGCCCTCGCCATATTTTTGACCGGGGATATGATGGTGGGAATAGTGTCGAGAATTCTGGCTGGGGCCAGCGCGAACTACTTGTATTATTGGCATGTGAAAGACAAAGTTCAGCAAATCATGGCGGTTCCCAATCTTGATAACACGGTCCGTGCCCGGCTGATTCAAGAAGAGGGCGGGGTTCAGCCTTACGTCCTCTGGTTAGGGGCGGCGCTACATGTCTTGATGCTTGGCTTGTTAATTGCGGGGATTATTCAAGGGCCTCCTGGGCCAGACCCCCTCGGAGGATCTGAAGGGCGTCCGGTTCAAAAATTCTATTGAGTATTAAGTAAGATGGAGGAGAGGGGGCTAGCTTGAAGAGGAAGCCGTGTGTTGAGCCGAGGCGGTTTGCCAATTAAACCAGGCTCGAAACCAATCGTAGTCAGATTGGTAGGCGGTGTGTTTGGCGTCCGTCTGTTGACCCTTTTCTGTCAGGAGAGTGTAGGTCCGAGGCCAATTTTTCGTCCACCAGGATTTGAGGGCTTCAGGAGTTGAGGGCTGATCCTCAGATTGAAAAATGTCTGCAGCGGCAACAAGTTGGGCGATAAGCTTCCAGGAGCGGTCTTTTCCCAATCCCAAATTTCGGAAATGTTCTCGTAATAAAAAGACCACCCATAATTCTGCACTATGTTTCTTATTGTGTTTAAAGGGTTGCGTTTGACGAAGGGGAATCGGGTCAAAATTTTTGATGATGGAGGTATAATCGGGACCTCCATAGCCTCCTACCACTTCTGCGATACCCTCTAACATGTTGGCCAATTCGACCTCCACTTCCGGCCGAGGAGAGACATCGGGCATAGCAAGCGGGCTTGGCGTGGTGAGCATGTCGATAACGGGTTTGAGTTCCCGGAGTCGAGCGACGGCGGCTTTTAAAATCCGTTCGGATTCCAGCCAATAGTCGGAATCGTTTTTGGCTGTTCGTTCTTGGCCCGTGGGGGGAAGAACAGGTGGAATCCAATGCCGAATAAGCGTAAATAGGATATAATCCAGGTCAGCGCCTTCTTGGGCTGCCCGATCTAGCGCGTTTTGCGGTCCGAGACCTTGATGGAAAAACTGCTCGGTTCTCTCTGCTACCCCATGTCGGCGAGCCAAAGCGATCCACCAGCGTGCGAATTGTTCCCATTTTTTTTCGTCAGTGGCCATCGCGTATGGAAAAAAGATGAAAAATTTCTGGCCATGGTACGATTCGCTGCGCAGCAAAGCAAGCAAGAGCAGGCCACTCAACAATGTCGAAGAGGCAATTACTGAAAAGGGAACTTGAACGAGGGAGGATGAGGAGATGTCCCAGTTGGTTTTAATTCGTCACGGCGAATCACAATGGAATCTGGAAAACCGTTTTACGGGATGGGTAGATGTGCCGTTATCCCCCAAGGGGGAGCAGGAGGCTCGCGATGCGGGAAAGAAGCTTCAGACCTTTCGATTTGATTGTGCGTTTACCTCGGTGTTGATGCGGGCCAAAGAAACCCTACGCCTGGTTCTGGAGGAAATAGGACAGACGACGATTCCCATTGAGGAAGACAAAGCCCTGAATGAGCGGATGTATGGAGAGCTGCAGGGGTTAAATAAAGCGGAAACTGCCAAAAAATATGGGGAGCAGCAGGTAAAAATTTGGCGGAGGAGTTTCGATGTGCCTCCCCCAGGGGGTGAAAGTTTGAAGGATACTGCCGAGCGAGTCCTTCCCTATTATGAAAATCGTATCCGACCGGCCTTATTGGCCAATAAGACGGTATTAGTGGTGGCCCATGGCAATAGCTTGCGGTCCTTGGTTATGCACTTAGAGCAATTGTCCAAAGAAGCCGTACTCGAGCTGAATATTCCGACAGGTGCGCCATTATGGTATGAGTTAGATTCCACAGGAGCGGTGACCAGTCATCGGTACTTGTAAGTGAGTCAGATAGCCATGGCCATATCCCTAAAACCTATTTTCACGTAATCTTTCGTAGAGATTACTAAGCCTCCAGGCCCGTTCGGATGACTCATGGTCCTTATTATCCTTTTCTTTATTGCCGGGTTGTGGATGGCCGATGGGGTGGCCTTGTTGGTCGCCCCGGAACGCATGATAGCCACCCTTCGGCAGTCCCTGATTGTGGCACCAGGATTTTTAAAATGGGGAGGCGTTGCCGCCGTCTTAGGCATGTTTCTATTATTCGGAACCAGAGGGATTCCCTACCAACCTCTCTGGATCATTGTGGGGCTGAGTATGGTCGCGAAGGGCATCTTCTTGTATGCCGGATCCGACCTGTGGCGGTTACGGATCGTAAAATGGTGCTTAGAGCGTGAACTTATCGATTATCGAATCTGGGGGCTTGGTTTATGTGCCCTTTCTGTCCTGCTTTTGGATGCGTTGGGCTGGGGAAAAGGCCTATAGCTGACTGTCATGGAGAAGGAAATCTGGTGCGGCAAGGCCAGAAATATCATGACAATGAGGACGTATGACGGATAGCGATCGAGAGAAATTGGACGAAATCTGGCAGGTTCATCAATCTGCCGATTGGCCAGAAGGATTGGGGAGCGATGAAGGTCAACTCATGACGTTGGATACCGTCATTGGTGGGTGTTTGACCTATTATTTAGATGAACAGCACCTCGATGAGCCACGAATTGAGATCTTACGTGATTGCCTCGCTGAGTTGGAATCCATAGTCCAGGATTTGTCTGAAGCTAATATTGAATATTTCAGGCGACTGCGATTTCTGGGCGTGACCCTCCTTCAAGATTTTTCATAAATCTGATTCCGTCTTTCCTGCCTCGACCCTCTTTTCCAGTTCATTATTATTGGTTTGTTCTTTTCAGGGTCATCAATCGAAGCTTGATGTCTCTTGTGAGACTGGTTTTCTGTCTGTTTGACGCTGGAAAAAATGCTGTGTTACCGTGCCATTATTGAATAATTCTCACGCGGATAAGAGGGTAAGGACGTTGCCATGACACCACAAAGTGATCTGAAAACGATTTTAAATAAACTCCATTATTCGGATGATGCCAAGGTGGTAGCGCAGATTTCGGAGCAAACCAAAATGGTCATGTCTCGGATGAAGGGCATTAAACGGAAAGTGGTGGTGATGAGCGGGAAGGGCGGGGTGGGTAAAAGCATGACCACGGTGAATCTCGCCCTGGCTTTGGCACGCATGGACCAACGGGTCGGTCTGCTGGATGTCGATATTAATGGTCCCTGTGTTCCCCAGATGTTGGGAATGCGAGGGGTGGGATTATTGGATAGCCCCGACGGGGCTGTACCTCCGACTGGACCGTTGGGCATAAAAGTGGCGTCAATGGATTTTCTCTTGCAGGCCAATGCCCCTGTTCGATGGAAAGGGCCCATGGATTTAAGTCCCGTCTGGCTGGGCATGACGGAAATGAATGTCATCCGTGAATTCCTTTCCGATATGGTCTGGGGAGAATTGGATTATCTGTTAGCAGATCTTCCACCCGGAGCGGCTGCGGATAAACCCCCGCTCTTAGCAGGGTTGATTCCGGATTTGGCCGGGGCCGTGGTGGTGACCACTCCGTCGGAAGTAGCCTCGAATGTGGTACAAAAATCGATAGCCTACGCTCAGGAATTAGGTATTGAAATTTTAGGGGTCGTCGAAAATATGAGTCAATATCGATGCCCATCCTGTGGGATCGAAAACCCCTTGTTTGAGGGTGATACCGAGTCGATGTGTGAGGTGCTCGGCATTCCGCTCCTGGGACGTGTGCCGTTTGATCGGAATTTTGCCCGCACTTTCGATAAAGGCCAACCGATTTTGGATGGATCCGATCCCACTGTTGGGAAATACCAGGACATTGCGAAGAAAATTCACACATTGTTGGACTATCAACAGGTATTAGCGGGAAAATCGTAGCCTGTAGAAGTTGTGGTCCATTGACTCTCAGAAGGGGAACATTATGAAATTTGTCTGTTTGAAATGCGAAACCTATATGACCTTCGAAAAGGTGGAAAAGCCGGCTGAGGGATCTCTGGGTGTTTTTTTTGAATGCCCATCCTGCCAATCCCGGTTTTCAATGGTAACAAATCCCGGGGAAACTCAAATGGTGTCATCT
>JAOUGQ010000100.1 GCA_029865515.1 Nitrospirota bacterium | reverse complement strand
AGGCCAGGATCAACCATCTCAGCACATGGAGAAACAGCACGGATTCTTCGTTTAACTGACGAAGCATCTGGAAACCTTCCCAAGATCACCAAAAAATAAGAGCCATACGGTCACGACCATCATTACGTTCTCTTGTATGAGGGTCAAGGGCATGAGCAGTCTAGTCTGCTCATCGGCCATTTGCAGAGTAGGACTTTCCATGCGACTCCTGCGAGCAGTGCCTTCCTCAATCTTTTTTTCCTAATCATAGGGAGATACGACAGGAATGTCTCTTGTTCATCTTCTGACCGCGGGATTTTCTGGTGCTATTTTTGGAGATGGGAAATGGGGTGGCCCATGGCGCTGATCCTGCACACCGGATTTGATTGACTGACGCCGGCGTGACTTCTTTGGGGAATTCCGATTCTTGGGCCGGGGGACAGCTAAGACTGCGGTGCCTGCGCTTAACACCAGAGCCGTTGACCTACTTGGCGCCCTGCGATCCAGTCTTTGTTATCCGAGGCCCTTCCTGGCATCTGGATGCCTCTCGTCCCTGGCCGGCCTGAGATTATCGGCTGCAGCCGCTCTGCTCTGTTCACATTACCGAAGGAAGGTTCTTTTTTTCCCACGGGCCTCGACGTTGAGTCACGTGATGTTCCCGTTCAGCGGAGGCAGCATGGCCACGTCGGTCACGGTTCGACACATGGCATGCTCAAGGGATGGATGCGCCATTGTCGCGCATGACGTGGACGTCAACGCAGTGTTCCCGCTCACCGGCATTACACTCTGCGAAGGGTCTTCCGGCCAGAATCGTTCTCTTCTGACTTCGCCGCCATGGTTATCCCGGTAGACCAGTTCATCCGTATCAAGATCGTATTCCGGTATTTCGGTCCGTTCCCATCGCTGCACGAAATATTGGTAACACAACGTGTACAGTCCATGGTCTTGCGGATTGTGCCGTAGCACATATTCCGGCATCTCCTGAATATCCAGATCGGTATGGTAATGCTGCATCCAGATGAAGTCTCCAAGAATCACCAATTTAAGCAGTGGCGGGTCTGAATAGAGTTTGAGTTTAACGGATTTTCCAACCGCCTTGAGCCTCTTGAGCAATTCGACACTCTGCCTGACTTCCTCTCGATATTTCTCAATCGACATCTTCGGATGCGCAATAGCCCGGATCCGTGTGCCAGCGCCTTGACTGAAGGGATTGACCAGCATGATGTTGGCTCCCAGGCATTTATCCAGCACGGTCGATAAATCCCCAACCTGATCACGAAGTGTGCCGAACCCACTTGATCCGATGACCATAACGGTCCGCCCCCTCCCGTGCGTTTCACGTAATTTTCGAATCCCATTCTCGGCTCCCCGTGCACGATTGGGGAAAAATGACACCAAACCCGCGCCGATTGCCATTTTGGCCAACTCCCGGTCCTTCTGGCTTCGACGGATAAAGGTCAGGAACATAATCAGTAACACGGCGACACCAATTTCCAAGCCCACGAGCGACGCCTTCTCTTTCTCCACACTCGTCCAGTAGGTGAGAAAATTTTTGGCCACTGCCGGGAGCGACAAGGCAATCCCCGCACTGAGGCACACAACAATAATATGATAGCCAATCTCCGAGGCATCCTTCATGCCTTTATGGATTTTGGCCACTGTCTCTTTTACCATCAATTAACCTTCTTTCGGTTCATGAGAGAACCTCTTAACCATTCACACTCGTCATGAGACATGTTCAGGCGTCGGCTGGGCCGACGACCATTTTTTGTCCCATCACATTACTCCCGGATGCTTGTTGGATTGTTCCTGATTGCAGGAGACCAAGGAGGGTTTAAACAAAAAAATCGTGTAAGCTCCGTTTTCTACCTTTATGGGGTCTGCAGCCCCCGGGAAGAAAGAGGTCTTACACGATAGCTAGGACAGTATCACACATGAGGCACGCGCGCAAGCCGCATAGTGGGCACCCGGGAAGGAGAGGATTGACCGCCAGGATTCACTGGGATGCGGCGGTACGTTCATCCTCGGCGACATGGCCTCGCATGAACTTCTCCGTGATGTGGTCCTGGATTTCTCTTGCGATGACGACATAGGCCTGTCCCTGGCGGCGGACGCTTGGCAAGCCGGATGCAAGGCATTTAAGAATGCTTGTTGTTCGATGGGAGTGGGAGTGAGAGGGAAACGACAATTCCTGGAATATCGCCCTAAAATTCACCATATTTTTCTCCCCCTCGTTTGAGGACCCTAAACGTACCTTCAATTGATATTCTACATACTCATAGGCGGCTTGCACTTGTCGCTCGCGCGCCACGGGAAACGAGTGAGCACCCTTGAGCCCTGTAGAAGCCCTTCCCAAGAAGCCCCTTCTGCTTGCAACATGCCTGGATGGTACAATTTCAGTGGCAACAGCCGTCATCTCACTATCCATGAATTCGACGAACCCTTTTAATGTCCTGTTCTCCGATGAGAGCCCTCTGGGTTAGGAGCACCTCAATGCTTTGGCAAGCCCTTGCTGACCTTGTTCTTCTCATCCACTTCGGCTTCATCGTCTTTGTCTTGCTAGGCGCATTTCTCACAATTTGGTGGCGCTGGATCCCTTGGATTCATCTTCCAGCCGCACTGTGGGCGGCAGCCCTGGAGTTTGGCGGGTGGATCTGCCCCCTCACTCCCCTGGAAAACCGGCTCCGTCAGGCCGGCGGTGAGGCCGGATACGGCGGAGGTTTTATTGAGCATTATGCCCTCCCCCTCATCTATCCCGCAGGCCTCACTCCGGAGGTCCAAGTTGTTCTTGGCTTTGTTGTCATTCTCATGAACCTTGGTGCTTATGGATTTGTGTGGTGGCGAAAAAACCACCTGATTACTTCTAAGGAATAGCCCCTTATCTCAGTCTTTCTATCATGGGTAAAAGTTAATGCTTTAGATTACCTTTAACTTTAACTTTGAAAAACCTATAAATATTATTACCTTCTCCCACAAAGGCGAAATTTAATTTTCTCGATGGATAAATTCATCGCATACTGGTACTCAAAAAAAACATGCAGGAAGGCCGGATTCCTGTATTCGCTCGAAATACCCGATGACAGCTATCAGCCCCTTGCCAAAACAAACAACTCATCCATTACATGATATTTAAAAGACCAAAAGCCCACCTCCCCTTCTGTCATAAGACACAAACCCGAAAACGCCAAACCTCGCCGACGAGGGATATCATGCATTGCTTCGAACTCCTCCCTAAGCGGTTCGTTCGATATGCGGCAGGAACTTGCCGTTCCAGGTCATGAGTATGCGGTCATCTCCTTTTTCGCCGTTGATCTTCCCACCCGTGAGCTTTAAATCAATCTCCGACATAATCCTATCGCCGGGTTGTTCATTCATGATGTTGAAGATTGATTCATTTATTCTTTATTAATGATCAATACCCGGTTGCAAACCACAAGGGAACAACCCGATCAATGAGCACGATAAACCCGATTCTGGATCTCAGCTCCAGAAAGACTCCCATCTTCTCAAGGGCCACCGCCCTTTGATCTTTCTCTGGATCCCAGAAAAACTAAGGAGGAATCGGCTACAGGGCTGCAGAATGATCTAAGCGGTCCATATTGCGGCACCTTATTGGACAATGGCCATGGTACGGGGCGGCGAACCCGCCAAAAGCTGGCCTTGCTAGGCCACCATTCCCACTCGATTTCGCAAGCTAGAGAAACCCAAAGGCCGTTCTGCTTATTTTTTGAGCAATTACTGAATGGATGAGGCCCAAAAATCACATTATTCTCCTAAGTTTACCCCCCCTCCCTATTTGGCCTAAAGTTCTGGTAGGTTAGGACCTTTAAATCCGAGAGGTTTTATGGCATCGCGCGTCGTCATTACAGGACTCGGGATCGTGTCTCCAATTGGGATTGGCGTGCCTTCATTCTGGAAAGCTGCTCTCAAAGGCCAATCAGGTATCACAGCCATTTCCTCTTTTGAGGATTTCCCCATGGATTTGTATCGCTCACGTATCGCAGGGCAGGTTACTCACTTTCAACTCCCGGATCCTTCGGAAGACAAATTCTCCACTCGCGTAGACCGCTATGCGCAATTTGCGCTCGCAGCTACCAGGGAAGCCATCCAGGACAGTGGGCTTTGCCTGGCCAGGGAACGGGCGGAGCGGATCGGGGTGATGGCTGGAGTGGGCATGGGTGGCATGATGATGGGGGAACGGGAACTCACCACGCTGTATCAATCTCAAAAGCCCCATCGCGTCCATCCGAACTTTATTCCAACGATTACCCTGAACTCTGCATCGGGAATTCTTGCCTTGGCCTTTGGCGCCAAGGGACCTAATCTGACGATTTCCACAGCCTGCTCATCCAGCATCCATTCCATCGGACAAGCCATGCAGGCCATTCGCCAGGGCCAAGCCGATGTCGTCATCGCCTCAGGAGCGGACGCCAGCATCACCCCGTTGGTGTTTGCGGGTTTTTGTTCTTTGCGCGCCTTGTCCACCAAATATAATGACCATCCCGACAAGGCCTCCAGGCCTTTTGATCGAGGGCGGGACGGATTTGTGATGGGCGAAGGAGCCGGTACCTTGATTGTGGAATCGCTTCGCCATGCTACCCGTCGGAAAGCCCGTATTTATGCGGAACTGGTCGGATATGCCGCTACCAGCGAGGCGTATCATATGGTCATTCCCAGAGAGGACGGATCAGATATCGCGCGAACGGTCAGTTTAGCGTTGAAAGATGCCGGGGTCTCTCCGAGCCGGGTTGATTATGTGAATGCCCATGCGACATCCACCGTGGTCGGGGACGATGTGGAGATCAAGGGCTTACGCACAATTTTCGGGAAACGACTGAATACCATCGCCGTGAATGCCACCAAATCCCTCATTGGCCACACCTTGGGCGCTGCCGGGGCTATCGGCACAATTGTCTCGGCCTTATCCATTCAAACTGGTATACTGCACCCCACAGCGAACTATGATGATCCGGATCCCCATTGTGCCTTGCCGAGACTTTCGAATAAGGTACAAAAAAAATCCATTCGAGTGGCCCTGGTCAATGCCTTCGGGTTTGGGAGTAATAATGCGGTCCTGGTGTTAAAAAAATTCTCATGAAATCTTCTTTGCCAAAAACGTCTGAAATCGGACAGCAGGTATACCTGACCTTGGGGAAATACTTGCGCCTCGACCCCACCAATCTCCATCCGGAGGATTCGCTTCGGGATGATTTAGGGTTGGACTCCCTGCAAACAATCGAATTAGTCTATGAAGTCGAATCGGCGTTTGATCTTCAAATACCGGATGAGGATTTTGGACGGCTCACGACTATCGGCGACGTGGTCCTCTACCTGAACGAACGCACCGGGCCTGCAGACACATCCCCCTCAACACCTCAAGCCACACCTTCGGCCAAACAGACATCCCGTCCTGCCACAAAAACGAAGAACTCCACACATTCCAAAAAACGGCACACATGACCTTCCCGTCTTCCTCACGGTCGGTGACGATCCCACTTCAGGAATTGGCCCAGGCCATTGACGCCACGATTCACGGTTCACCTGATGCCCTGATTTCAGGCCTCTCACACCTTGAAGGGGCCTCTTGTGGAGATGTCTCGTTCGTTCTGAAGCCTTCTTTGATGGAAGCCGCGCGGCACTCGCAGGCTGCAGCCTTCATCGTGACAGATCCTATTCCTGACGAACCTCGCCCGCAATTGATTGTCTCCCATCCCTTGATCGCCGTCGCCACTTTGGCACAGAAATTTTTCCTGCCGCCTCTCCCACCGCGTGGCATTCATCCCACTGCCGTAAAGGGCCTCGATGTCCGCATCGGTCCGGAGGTGTCCATCGGCGCACTTGTCACCATCGGAGACCGCGCGCAAATCGGCTCCAACGTGACCATCCATGCCGGTGTCCATATTGGAGACGATACGATCATCGGAGACGAGTGCATACTCTACCCGCAGGTCTCGTTTTTGCCCAGGTGCGTGATCGGCAATCGGGTGATTGTGCACAGCGGCACCGTCATCGGAAGTGATGGATTTGGCTATGTGCAGCATGAAGGTCGCCACCATAAAATTCCGCAATTGGGCCAGGTCATCATTGAAGATGATGTCGAGCTCGGGGCCAATGTGACCGTGGATCGGGCCACATTCGGGAATACCATCATTAAGCGCGGCACGAAGATTGACAATCAGGTCCAGATCGCCCACAACGTGGTGATCGGAGAAGACTGTATTCTGGTGGCACAAGTGGGGATTGCGGGAAGTACGGTATTAGGCCACCACGTCATGGTGGGCGGTCAGGCCGGTTTGGTGGATCATGTGAAAATCGGGGATCGAGTGAAGATTGCTGCCGGGTCCGGGGTGACCAATGATGTGAAATCCGGTCGGGTTGTGGGCGGGAGGCCGGCGGTCGAACAGGGAATCTGGCGACGGTCGCAGGTCATTCAGTATCAACTCCCAGAAATGCGAAAGGAGCTTCGGGCTCTTAAGAAACAAGTCCAACACTTCGAATCCCTGCTCCACGAATATTCTTCTTCCAAGACCCCGAGTGGCTCAAAATCCAAACCCTAATCCGGTTTGTGTTATTCGGGAAGAATCCGCATTCAAGACCTCACTTCCCTTTGTGTCCTGGCGGCAACATCAGCCCTTTCCAAAAGAACATCTTTGCCCAGAAATATCCTGCCCATGGCAAGGCAATGGCCGCAACCGGTTCCAGAAAGCCCGTCGCCACCGCAAAACCTGAAAGCGTAAAAAACGTCACGATTCCCAGAAGATACCATAACGGAACTAAGCCACGGCCTCGATGCTCGATGCTCACATCCGAGACCGCCTTCTTCGCCTTGCGAATGGACCGTTGGGTATAGGCTTTCATCCGGTTGGCAAAATACCCCGGAAACTCCCGCAGAAGATATTGTTGGTATTTGGTCTGGATCAACCCCAGAAGGACTCCGGCTACAATCAGTCCGGAACTGTACGTGAAGGTTTCCCACCCGTAGGTCCCCGACCAAAGCTGAAAGCCTAACGCGATCACGCCAACAACAATGGCAATCAAACCCAACAAACTCGATGGAAAGAGGATATAGGTCCGGACAAATTCCTGGGCTTTCTCCGTTTCGTCATCCTGACGTCTGGCGGTAATCACTTTTGGCATAGTTTGGTCTCCGGATTATGTCTTTTCCTTGTCAGCAGATGTTGAGCCTTCTTCAAGGATGGTCTCATCCGATTCATCCTCTTCTGCTTTTGGAATGCGATACCGCTCACTAAACCATCCTTCCAAATCCAATAATTGACATCGTTCGGAACAAAAGGGCCGAAAGACATTTCCCTCCCACTTTTCCGCTTTCCCGCACATTGGACATTTCACAGTCATCTCTCACCACCTCCCGACACACCAGGCCATCAGTTCACGTCCGCCTCAACACACCAACGGAGGAGACTACCGGCATGTGATGGCCGGATGTCTGTGGCGGCCGGTTACTCATGAAATTGGGCTTCATATAGACCCGCATACAAGCCCCCTTTCGCCAGTAAGGTCGTATGATCGCCTTCCTCAATGATCTGTCCATGATCCAGGACGACAATCCGATCCACAGCTTGCAGAGTCGAGAGCCGATGGGCAATGACAAACGTCGTCCGTCCGCGCATCAACTCATTCATGGCCATGCGGATTTCCACCTCTGTTTCCGTATCGATATTCGAGGTGGCTTCATCCATGACCACAATGGGAGGATCTTTGAGCAACACCCGGGCAATGGCGATGCGCTGCTTTTGTCCGACAGACAATTTCACCCCGCGTTCCCCGATCCAGGTGTCATACCCTTCAGGAAGCGCCTGAATAAATTCATGGGCTTGCGCAGCCCGCGCCACGGCTTCAATTCGTTCGTGTGACGCCGACAAGTCCCCATACGCAAGATTGGCCCGCACTGTGCCATTAAATAAAAATGGCTCCTGCTGCACAAAACCAATTTGTTCACGAAGATAGGACAAGGGGAGACCGCGGATGTCGTACCCATCAAGTTCAATCGCCCCCGCTCCCACATCGTAATACCGGAAGAGCAGCTTCATCAGGGTACTTTTCCCCACACCGCTCGGCCCGACCAACGCGACATGCTCCCCTGGTTCAACCACGAGAGAAAGATGTTGATAGACCGGCATCTCGGGTCGATAGGCAAACCCCATATCCTTCCACTCGACTTTTCCCGACAACCGGGGTTGGGCAAGGCAAAGACGCCCTTCGTCGGGGACCGCCGGCTTGGCATCCAGGACATCGAATACCCGTTCCCCCGCTGCCAAAGCATGTTGCAAGAGATGATTCACAGCATGAATTTGATTTACGGGGGTATAAAACAACACGAGATACGATAAAAACATCACCAGTTCACCCGTCGTCAGTCGCCCAGCCACCACTTCGCCCGCGCCATACCACACGATTAAGACGGTTCCCAGACTACCGATGAAAATCATTCCCGGAGAATAAATCGACCATAAGTACATGGCTTTCAGGTTGGCCTGGCTATATTGCTGGCTCATCTCCTGAAAGCGAGCCTGCTCGTAGGGCTGCCGATTGAACCCCATGGTCTCCCGAATCCCGGACAGGGCATCCTGAAGATAGCCGTTTAACTCAGCCGCTCGTTGACGGATATCGTGATAATACCGATGCACCCGACGGGTAAATCCCACCCCTCCGATGATTAAAATCGGGATAGGCAACAGGACTAACAAAGCCATTTTCCAGTTCAGCACAAATAAAATGGTAGTAATGCCCACTAATGTCAGAGTGGCCGTGAGCATCCCTTCAAACCCGTCAATGAAAATTCGCTGCACGTGCTCGGTGTCGTTAATGACCCGCGACATGATTTCTCCCGTCGACCGGTTTTCATAATAGTTCAATGAAAGCCGTTGCAGAGCCGTAAAAACCTGTTGTCGAAGACGATGCACCACCCTTTGCTCAAGGGTGTTATTAAACCGGATCCGGAGACCGTTACACAGATTCTTAAGCCCGTAAGCCAGGAGTAAGCCGACAAGCACCCATGTCAGCATATCCATCTTTTTATCCGGAATGACGTCATCAATCACCACTTTGATGAGCCAGGGAGGCAGCAGTTCCAGCGCCGTGGTGAGACCGGCGAAGAAGAAGGTGAGACACACCAGGCCCCGGTACGGTGCCAGATACGCCAGAACTCGGAGCAGAGATTTCACTGAGGTTCAGAAACCTTTTTCTTCGACAGATACCGTGATTTCGTGAAGAATCACAGAAGCGGATACGTGGAATCGATATGCGGAAAATGATCGGCGATCAACTCTTCCGGGGAGACGCTAAATCACCGCGGCGGATTCCTGCCGCCAATAGGCATCAAACTCTTCCAGTTGGGTCAAGGTTGACATGTCAGCCATCCGGTCAACGAACAACTTCCCGATGAGATGATCCATTTCGTGTTGGATGCACACGGCATAGAGCCCGTTCGCCTCGAAGTCCTGGAGCACGCCTTGTCGATCATAGGCCTGCACCCTAACCATTGACGGCCTGACCACCTTCCCTCGCATGTTATCAATGCTGAGGCACCCTTCCCACATTTCACTCTGCGCCGGGCTATAAAAGACAATTTTAGGATTAATGAGGATGGTCTTGGGGATGCCATCCTGCCCCTCACATTCCATCACCACAATCTGTTCCGAATGCGCCACCTGAGGAGCTGCTAATCCAATCCCCTCATAATGGACCATGGTTTCAAACATATCATCAATAAATTCCTGAACTCGTCGACTCCCGATCGTTGCGGGGTCGACAGCTTTGGCTT
>JAOUGQ010000397.1 GCA_029865515.1 Nitrospirota bacterium | reverse complement strand
ACGGGCAGCACGGCCAGAGCCAACATGGTGGTGGATCCGGCCGATTCAATATCCCAACAATACTGCTGTTTGGCCTCATTCAATCCAGGTAACCCGGGATAGAAATCTATCTCTTGCGACCCTTCAAAAGCGCCCCTGGCCTTCCCATTGACCAGTTCACACATGGCTTCCACCACCCGGACATGTTGGCGACGCAGCCCGGGTTTCTCGCGTTTGACCCTAGCATTCACAAGATGAATGGGCTGCCCCGTCAACCCGGAAAAGGCCACCGCTTGCCGGATAATCGACCCACTGCCTGAAAAGAGAGACCCATCAATGGTGATCATGTATACAATTCTCGGGACTCATGCTTCTCACATAGCTTATGAGATGGCCTCTTCAAACCCTTCCGACTGAATTCTCCATGCCCATTTCTCTCTCATTTTGACCAGGAATGGCAAGTTGTAGCACGGGGCTATAACAAATTGTAGAAAAGTTACACACTCTTACCCTAACTCATGCCCCATATTGCCCCATCATTTGAATCAAGAAATACATACTTTCATATTTACTCACTCCTAAGAACCGATTTTCACTAAGTTTCCTTCCCTTAAAGATTTCATGAAAATGGAATCACATTTGCACCTTCAGCTAACGGCAAGAAAAAAATGAGTTCCCACAATTTCCCAATAAAGGACGATTAAATTATGCGGGGCAAATGAGGAAGGAATATTTTGTCTTAGGCGTAGTGCTTGCCTTGGGATTGAAGAAGGAGGTTTAGCTAGGGGTGGCGAAAGCCAGCCCGAAAAGACTTGGTGAAAGCAAAATGTATTGGCTAATGCCCCTATGTGATAGACCACCTGAAGGGAATTTTTCACACAAATGAAAGAGAGGAGAGTCCAATGAGAGCCATGACATGGATAGTCCTAATCTCCCTGGCATTGTTAGCAGGGTGCAGTTCTGCAGGCAACCTCGGATTTGTTATGAGAAGTAGTGCTGATCCTATTTCTATTCTCAAGGCTGGAACAAAATTCGAAGAGCTTGGATTTGCAAAAGGTAAAGCCTGCCGGCACTTTGCCTTGGCTCTTATTCCGTGGGGCGACTCAGATTTTCAAACAGCCGTCGATGATGCCTTAGCTAAAAGTGGAGGCGATGCGCTCGTCAATGTCACCACAGAAAGCAGTCTGTATGGATTTATTCCACTTTATAATGTGTATTCATTCACTTGCACGCGTGTGAAAGGCACCGCCATACAATTCATCAAAGAAGAACGTACCACATCAGAAAACACTCAATAGTGACAGGAATGAGATAATGATTTCATGTTCGGTCTTTTGGTTAATCACGATTCTCATCGATCCTTGGCAGACCACCGCTTACCAATTTCTTTTGAATGCAAAGCAAGATGGATCTTTAGATATTAGACATTTTTTTACTGAACGGAAATGAACTTTTTCTATAAGACCAAACCCAACATGACACAGAATGTTCTCATTCGGCTGATAGCCGTGTTGGGGCTTATCTTTTATCAGGGCTGTTCGCACACCACCGGTCCCATCCTGTCCGAGTTGGTCCAGAAAGACATGCAGCGCATAGGCGTCGTGGTGAAGAAGGGGGAGGAGGAATCCTTGCAGGATTCCAGACGAGGGTGGCTAAGCAGCATAGGGGAAGGGGCAGCAAGAGGCTCTGCGCTCGGTGGTGCAGGAGTCTTGTGTTATTGGGGGGCCATAATCTGTATCCCAGTTTTGGCGGCAGCCGGAACTGTGGGAGGCTCCGTCTATGGAGTGTATCAAGCTACCTCTGAAACCCTTCCCACAGAGATAGAATCACAATTAGGCCAGGCCATTACCGAGTCCAGCTTGGGGGACTTACTGGTGACGAATCTGGTGGCCGATGGCCAGGCATGGGGATACCCCCTGGAAGCGGCGAAGAATGCTCCACTCGTGACAGGGCAAAATCAGGAGGAGCAACGACCTGCCCTCCAAGAGCCCCTGGATACTCTTTTAGAGATTGAAGGCCCAGCGGTCAATCTGCTTCCCACGAGCTATGAAGGCGATCCACCCAGGCGTGTGGGTCTTTCGGCTCGTGTCCGGGTCATTCGAACCGCCGATCAGGAAGTGCTTGAGGACCGGATCATTCTCGAAGAATTTGGCGACTCTCACAACCTGGAGGAATGGACGGCTAACCAGGCGCAACATTTCCGAGAGGAACTGCCCCGAGCCACCCGCCGGTTAAGTGAAAAAATTCTCATTGACTTTTTCATGCTGGATACCTTTGAAGAGCAGACTTATGACAATTTTGGTTTTGCGTCGATTTTTATGACCTACCGTCTCAGAGGGTTAGACTCCCCCAATACTCGAAGGCACCGGGAGTTTACACCAATACGGGTGGGATCCTTACGCCCCACCGGGCGTTGGGAACATATTCCCGGAGAAAGTGTGACCTATGACCTTAGAATTTGGCAATCAAAGGAGTATCCAACAGCCATCACCTCTATGCCGACAGTAGTTGGAGAAGTTATTTATGAACGGGAAGGCCTTACGGAAAATGTCCATACCTTGGAAGAAGCCTTAGAACCGGATACGGTCTACACCTGGTCTGTCCGGGCCAGATTTGTAAAGGATGGAAAAGTTCGAGTTACTGAGTGGAGCAAGTACAAGATAGGCTTTACGGTATTGGGAAAAATCTTGTCCCTAGGGTTTGGAGCGCTTGCGGAATCCATGGAAGAATGGCGTTTCTATCAATTCCACACCCCACCCAATGGTGATGGCTCATAAGAGAATCTTGTACCCATCGATTCGTTTATCATTTATGCTCAATGAAAAACCACAATC
>JAOUGQ010000396.1 GCA_029865515.1 Nitrospirota bacterium | reverse complement strand
TACGAACACGCGCTGGTCGCCGCGTGGCATACCTCATGTATGAACAGATTCCCATGTGATATTCACCTTTCAGGAATCAAGAAATCTTCAGTGGGATGAAAATTTTCCGGCAATGGGAAGTCTGACGGAATTTACAGCATGAATCCAACGAAGGGGTTAGCGGAGGCCGTATTCTTTGAGTTTGCGTTGGAGAGTTTTTCGGTGGATTCCCAGGATTTCCGCGGCCCGGTTTTCATCGCCTTGCTGGGCATCCAGCACTTTGAGGATCTGTTCCCGTTCGAGCTGTTCGAGCGTTTTCCAGTCGGGATGGGATGACGATTGGTCTTGAAGGACTGGTGGCGTGACCAGAGCCAAGGGGAGGTCGTGTGGCATGATGAGAGAATGCGGGGTCATGACGACGGCTCGCTCAATGGTATGCTCCAGTTCGCGCACATTCCCCGGCCACGAATACTGGGTGAGCAGGGCGAGCGCCTGAGGGTGTACCCCTGTGACCACCTTATTGTTGAGTCGCGTATATTTGGTGAGAAAGTAATTGATGAGAGTGGGAATGTCTTCGACCCGTTCTCGAAGTGACGGCAGGTGCAGCATGACGACGTTGAGCCGGTAATAGAGATCCTCCCGAAACTTTCCGGCTTCCACGAGTTTTTTGAGGTTCTTGTTGGTGGCCGCAATGATGCGGACATCGACTTTGAGCGCTTCCATGCCGCCTACCCGGCGGATTTCATGTTCTTGAAGGACCCGGAGCAATTTGCTTTGCAGGTTCGGAGAGATATCGCCGATTTCATCCAAAAAGCAGGTGCCATGATTGGACGACTCCAGGAGCCCTTTTTTCATGGTGATAGCTCCCGTGAAGGCTCCGCGTTCGTGGCCGAATAATTCACTTTCCAACAGGGTTTCTGTGAGCGTTCCGCAATCGACGGCGATAAACGGGCCTTCACTTCGAAGGCTGTTGGCATGAATGGCGCGGGCAATGAGTTCTTTGCCTGTTCCGGTTTCCCCATGGATGAGGACGGTGGATTCCGTTGGTGCCACGCGGGCGATGAGTTTGTACACCGCTACCATCGAGGGACTGTTGCCTTGTATCTGGGTGATCCCGTCTCCTTTTGGCATGAGCGGCTGACTTTTTGCCCTGGCGTCCTCTAGCGTGTGTTTATGGTCACAGGCCCGTCGGACAACGGACCTGATTTCTTCCAGTGAGAAGGGCTTGGAGAGATAATCGAAGGCTCCGGCTTTGATGCCTTCCACGGCAGTCGAGAGCGATCCGTAGGCGGTGAGGAGGATGACCTGGGTGAGGGGACTGCGTTTTCGTGTTTCGGCCAGTAAAGCCAATCCGTCCATATGCGGCATTTGAATATCTGATAGGACCACGTCCGGAATTTGATCCCCGAAGGTGTCTAAGGCCGCTTGGCTGCTAGTGGCGGTGTGCACCTGATAGCCTTCTTTTTCCATAATTTCCCGAAGAAGCGTGAGCGTGTCCGGTTCATCATCGACAATAAGGATGTTGGCTTTATGCATGATCCGATGTCCTCCAGGCAGGCAGCCGAATGAGAAAACGAGTGCCCTGGCCCTCTTCGCTGTGCACGGTGATGTGGCCCTTATGCAATTGAATGATTTCCGTCGTGATGGCTAACCCCAGTCCCGTCCCCGATCCCACACTTTTGGTGGTAAAGAAGGGCTCAAAGATTTTTTCTCTGTGTGCTTCAGGAATTCCGGGTCCTGAATCGTGAATCTCTATTATAACGTCCGGACCTGCTTGAGAAGTATCTTCGGCGTTTCTTGCCTGAATGGTCAATTGGCCGCCGTTCGGCATGGCATCAATGGCGTTATCGATGATGTTGTTGATGGCCTCCTGGAGATG
Organism: Nitrospirota bacterium; assembly: GCA_029865515.1. Lineage (GTDB taxonomy): Bacteria > Nitrospirota > Nitrospiria > Nitrospirales > UBA8639 > Nitrospira_E. Next base: position 957 of record JAOUGQ010000396.1, on the reverse strand, counting down.
AAAGGCATCGCCCTGGACCGGATGCAAATCGGCCGCAAAATGGGTGAGCCCTTGTATGCCGTGTTCTTGAAGGAGCGGACGGAATAACAAGAGTGACTGGTCTATCAGGTGCGGGAGAGAGACCTGTTCCACGGAGATGGTGGGTGTCCGGGTAAAGGTTAGGAGATCCTGGATGCTATGGGTGAGGCGATCAGTTTGCTTGAGCATGGTTCGCACTCTCTCCAATACTTCCTGAGGAAGATGCGGGTCTTCCTGTAGGAGTTGAAGGTGTCCGGAGATGGCCGTTAAAGGTGTGCCGATCTTGTGGGCAATGGTCGCGACGAGTTGGCCCAGCACGGCCAGCCGTTGCTGCCGGAGAATGTCACGTTGCGCGATCGAGAGGCGTTCGTTGACGGCGGCCAGCTCTTCGTTGCGTTGCCGTAGTTCCGCTGTTGCATCTTCCACCCTGGTTTGCAAGGCATCTCTGGCCTGGGCTAAGGCCTGATTTAATGATTCATTTTCCCTGATGACTTCCTGGATTTGTTGCGCCATTGAGTTGAACTGGTGAGCTAGGTCGCCTATTTCGTCTTTTTTCCCGATCGGCACCAGGGTGGCCCATTGGCCTTTTTCTACTTCAGCCAGCCCGACTTTCAGACGCCCAAGGGGACGGATGACATGCCGGTAGAGGAAAAAATTCAACGCCAGCACAATGCCGATTCCCATTATGAGCCGGATGATGAGTGACCAATTGAGAAAAAAGCGGGTGATGGTGTTGAGTTGTCCCGTCCAATATTCGGCGTAGATCACGCCAAGGGTTTTTCCTTGTATCTCCAGAGGTGTGGAGAGTTTGAGGCGATCATCACCCGGTTGATTTTGAAAGAAGCCTTTGGGTTCATCAGAGACGAATGTTTGGGTGACCATCAGCGGGATTTCGGAGGAGACGTCCTGGGTCTCTCCAACCTGTGTGAGCAGGATTGG
>JAOUGQ010000099.1 GCA_029865515.1 Nitrospirota bacterium | reverse complement strand
TCTTACTGTTTATTTCTTTTATTTAAGAGTCTCCAACAGCTGGCGAGCTCCGGGATCCTGAGGGGCAAGCGCGATAAGCTTTTCGGCAAACTGCAGGGCCTTCGTTCGATTCCCTTCATCCCGATGAAGAGTCGCCAGCATAAACAACAGTTGAGGATCATTCGGATGACGCTGCCGGGTCTTTTCTAACACTCGCAAAGCCTGCTGGTTCTTCCCGGCTGAACTTAAGGCTACGGCATACACATACCCGTGGCGGGGGTTTTCAGGTCCGAACTTTGCCGCCTGCTCAAACATACCAAGTGCATCGTCCTTTTTATCCGACCGAACCAATACCAGGCCGAGAGCATGGAGCACGTTCGCATTCTCCGGCGCCAGAGCTAAGGCCTTTCGAAGAGTCGCCTCCCCTTCCTGATCACGATTCTGCAACCGATAGAGGTCCGCCAAATTCACGAGAGCTGGAAAGAAGGCGGCATTCTGTTTCAAGGCGAGGCGGTAGGCTTCTTCAGCTTGTGGAAACTGCCCTCGATCTACATAGATCAATCCTCGATTTAAATGCGCTTCAGGTCGCTCGGAAATGACCCATTGGGCCTCGAGATATTCCTCAACAGCTGTATTCAGAGCCTTCCGGTCAGAGGTGCTCAAGGGATCCACGGGGACCGCTGCCAGCCGGCGACCGGCTTCGATGCGGACGGCCCGAATCTTGTCGGTCAACAAATGCCGCGCCAAGGCATATCGGCGATTGGGAGCAACCCCCTCCAACCCTCGCAAGGCGCCCAGACGAACCAACGGATCCGCATCGGCCAACCCGACGGTTACCGCCTCTAGGCTGGATGGAACGGGATGTCGCGATAAGAAAGCAAGCGCCGAGGCACGCACGATTCCAGGACTGGTGTGTCCTTTGGCCAGGTTCGCTAAGAGAGCGGCCGCTCCGGGTTCCCCTGTTCTCCCCGCCTCCAACGCCTCTCCATAATGCAACCCATTTCGCCGGGGATCTCCGTATCGTTTTTTCACTTCCTCCGCCGCCCATTGAGATGTCCGGTTCGTATGGCAATGCGTGCAGGCATTGGGAGTTCCCAGTTTCACCGAAAGATCGGGGCGGGGAATGCGGAGACTATGATCACGCCGTGGATCGATCACCATGTAGGTCTTGGCCGGCATGTGGCATTCGACACACTGCGCCCCGGTTGACTGAGATGGATGAAAATGGTGCCCGGAAGAATCAAAGGTCTCCGAGCGGTGGCATCGCGTACAGAGCGCATTGCCCGTTGCCCGCAAATTCAAACTATGGGGCTCATGGCAGTCATGGCAGGTCACCCCTTTTTGAAACATCTTACTTTGAAGAAAAGACCCATACACATAGACTTCATCCGCAATCTGTCCATCGGCATGGTACAAACGCTCCTCGAGCAGGGCCGGAAGATAATGATCCAGGAATGGCTGTCCCGCCTGAAAATTCTCCGAGATGAGTGTCCGGCGTGAATGACAATGGGCACAAACATCAATTTCTGAAGAAGCCGCCACTCCGTTTTGGCGTGCAGCCGTTTTGGCATCTGAAGAAATCTGCCAGACCTCCTGCGTAAATGCAGGAAATTGCAGAGACAGCCCCTTGGCGGCATAGGCTTCTGATGATGTTTCAGACTTAGGTAGCCTGGCCCACTCGACGTGATGGGACCCCGGCCCATGGCAGGCCTCACAGCCCACATTAAGATCGGTCCAGGTCGTTTGATACGAATCTTGAGAAATGTCGTAATGTTTCAGAAGATTCGTGGAATGGCAGTCTGCGCACATATAGTTCCAATTCTGGTTGGGACCGGTCCAATGCAACTCGTCGGTGTGGTCGATCGTATCCTCAGGATAGAGGTGAAACCAGCGCTGGCCTCCTTCTTGTTTGGATCGGGTATCCCAGGCAATGCTGAGAGCCTGGAATCGTCCATTCGGGAATGGGATAAGATATTGTTGCAAAGGTTTGATGCCGAAGGTGTAAGCCACCTCATACTCCTGAGGATGCCCGTCCGGTCCCTCGGTCCGAACCTTGAATTGTTCATCGGCGGTATAGAAATGGGAGACCTGCCCTTTATGAGAAAAAACCGTGTCCCGAAAATTCCCCAACATCGCTTGGGCACTCGCCGGTTGCATGGAGGCGGCATGATGAGATTCCTGCCAGGTTTGATAGACCCCCTTATGACAGCCGGCGCAGACCTCAGCCCCGACATAGAAAAGCGTGTCATGCTTTCTGGCAGATTCGGAAGGCTGCGGGGCTTGGGGAATTGGCTTCGGGGGTTCATCCTCTCCACATCCCCAAAGGAAAGAAAAGAGAACAAGTGCCTTGACCAAAGAGAAAAACCGGATCCTCTTGCTCAAACCATCATTTTTGTTCATTTCTGATTATTCTGAGACTGGTTGAGGGTTTTGTCTGAACGTAAAAAAAATCCTTTGATCCTCCCCCATAAGCCGCCTTTGATTTCATCAAGAGCCTGAGCGGTATGCTCCCGGCTTTTCAGTGCCTCCACGCAGGGATTTTGCTTCATCGTCCCTACGGTAGTTCCTGCAATTTGTGGAATCGCAATCACCCATCCCAAGGGATTGGTCAAGCCCAACAGTCCCCACCCTCCACTTTCGGCTATGCGGAATTTATCGCTTGACACGTCCGGATCTTCAACGGGACCCGTGATGCGAACCGTATGCGCAAGGGTGAAGAGGCTGGGATCTTTCGGCCTGGGGGTCAAAATCAAATCCAGTCTCTCATCGGTCAGGTTCAGTTTTCCAACGCCCGCGATGGTGAGACGACTCGTATCGATAAGAATATCCTCGCTTTTCAGAACTCCCTCTTCGATGTCAAAATATCCAACCATACAATTCAGATTCGTCACCGGCTCTTTTTCCCAGGCCGTGCTTAAGGCCGTGGTGATCAAGTCGGCCGCCCACAGGTCAATATATTTGGTAGCCAGTTGAAGAGGCCCGTCGACCAGACTCAATTCTCCGCTGGCACGCTCCAGGACTTCTTGTAACGTATCTCCCCGGCCCTTCAAAAGCAGCCTGATTGAATTAGACTTTCCCTTCACCAGGTCAGCGCCCCCGAACGTTCTGGCAACCTGAGCATAATCCAGGCCCTGAACGTTCAAATCGACCTCCAACGTGGGAACATATTGCGTTCCGTCAAAAGTGAACTTCCCATCAAAGTCCCCCCCCAAAAGATTTCCAGCCAGAGGTTTCAGCGTGAGGTAGCCGTCTTCAAGGGTAATCTGAAACGTCGCATGCCCAAGATCCACTTCTCCCTTTCGCACCTGCTTGATCTCGACATCAAGGAAAAGGTCAATCGCCCGGAGTGCCTTAACGGGAAACGTAAAGTCCGGGATGATCCTGGCCCGGATAATTTCAGGTCTGCCTCCCATGCCTAACGTATCCGTCACGGTATCCATCGCCTCAGAACCGAGGTCTTTCACCGAACCGGCAATGGCACCTAACATCGATGACTTCTTTTTTGCTGAGGGATCGTCCGGAGTTTGCTTCAAGTTGTCCAGAACCACATCCTCTATCGTGAGTTTTCCCCTCACACTTGGGCGGTCCCGTTTCGTCATCACCGTCATATTTCCCTGCCAGCGGCTTTCGCCCAACACCCCTTCCATCTCGGTCACATGAAATCCCACAGGGGTTCGCGAAAGAACCACTTTGATATCCACGGGACCGACATCGGGAAAACCGGAGGACCTGAGAAAATTCAGGTCTCTGAAATTTTCAGCATTCACGAGCATTCGAAAGGTAAACTCATCCGAAGCCCGAGCCAAAGGAAGAGGCAGGTGGCCCCTCAATTCCATCCTGATATGTGGAGCTTCAAGAACAACATCCACAGGCCATAAACCCCGATCTTTGAGAAGCCCTCGGAGGGGACCCGTGAGGGAATGCAGCCGGAAAGGCCTATCCTGAAAGGTCCCATCCGCATGAAAGCGCAAAGGGCCGCCCTCCACACTTTCAACCTTCAGATTGGTCCTCACCTCCACCGGTTGGGAATCATCAGTTCCCGGGTAAAACTTCATCGGCATTTTTTTGCCTTCTAGGCTCACAGTGGCTTTGTCCCGCAAACTGAATAGCGTGCTTCCCGAACTGGAAAATCTGGCATCCAAGTTCAGGACGTTCTCTGCAAGATTCACGAACCGCACACCGCGAAAGATATGTTCATATCGTATTTGGACGAATGAAACGTTCCCGGACAAGACAGGGATTGCGCCGGCGGCATCTAATGTCAGCCCGCCCTGAACATGTGCGTATGTAGAGTTCCGATCCAAAAGGGCTCCTTGCACGGAATCCATTTTCAGCCTTCCCGATCGAAGACCGGCCGTAAAGACTAGACCAGCGACAGTCATTTCACCGGTCCGAAGCTGACCGATCGCCATCGTGAAATCAGTATCGATTGCGCGAATCGCCTCAGACGGAATAGCCACATCACCCGGCCTGGAAAGTTCGGTCATGTCTATCTGTTTCGATGTAAAGATTCCCGTGAGATAAGGCCTGGCCTTCTGGAGATTCACTTCCAGAATTCCGGACAGATCGCTGCTTCCGAACCGGCTACGGAGATCACTCACCGCGTACCGGTCACCCTCCTTGATCACCTGAGCACTGAGAGTATACGGACCAACAGGAGGAAGATCGGGATCAAGGTCCCTGAGCCGACGTCCTTTGAGGGAAACAGCCATTGTCCCGGTCAGGTCAGGGCTGCCGGTATTCAACGCTCCTTTGACTTCCAGAAGGGCCCCGGCCGCTTGAGCCGAAAGGGACAGAGGCCAGGTCGCTCCTGGTGTGGCCAGATTTAACAGAGAGCCTGTGGTCAGCCTCAGGCCAAAAGCCCTTTCCCGATACGCGCCTTGAGCAACAATTTTGACAGGGCCGCCTTTCGTCACACGAAGGGATCCCTGTCGCAAGACAACAGGCGTTCTGGCTTCAGGTATTGGGTCGGAAAACCCGAATGTGGTGTAACGGGTTTGAAAATTCACGGTCAACGACTGGAGGAAGTCCGGCAACATGGTACTGCTCCCGCTGGCGGTGAGATCAAAGTCTGTAGAGCCTTCGATAGTCATCGCCCCCCTAAAAGCCCGAAAAGCATTACCATAGTTCAAAGATCTCACCTTCGCTTGAATCGTGGATTGTGCCCGAGAAGTCTTGAGGTCAACCGTTACACGTGCATTCCCCGTTCCTCCAAAACTTTTTATCTGAATTGGATCAAGAAGAACCTGACCTTCCCGCATGCCGGCAGTCAGAGACAACGAGCCAAGGTCCGTCTCGCCGAGTAAGAGTTTTTCGACGGTGACATCCAAATCAACATCCAAAGGCGTGGATGCGGAAAAATCGGACTCCGGCGGTTCCGGGGAAGTTGCGTGTTTGGATCCGTTGTGATTTGCGAGAGAAGTCAAATCATGAATCTGTAATGAATGAGCGGTCAATTGACCTGAAAGTTGGGCCCTCCCGGCCTGGTTCAACAAATTCAGATCACCCCCGAATTCAGATTCACCCATCTTTGCGCGTATGTGATGTAAATTGAGTGTATCCTCAAAGAATGAGAGGGAGGTCATCAATTCATATGGGCCATAGTTTGGCAAATTCATGTCCAAGAGGGAATTGAGGTCGCCGAGACGCTCACCCCGTAGCGTGCCTGTCAATTCAAGAGAAAGAGCCGCGGGAGGGCCGATCAGTTGTCCCTTTACATTCAAAGAAGTGGAAGCAGCCGACACCAAGCCATCCATGGGCCATGGTTGGGTTAAATCAAATAGGTCGATAACTCTTCCACCTATCAGTTCAATCGTGAAGGGAGTATTACGGAACGTTCCCCGTACAGAGAATTGTCGAGTCCGATCATCCACTGGCTGGACTGATCCTTCTATGATCGTGAGTTGTGATTCAGGCCCTGAGGCCATATGCGGCTGATAGGCGATCGTCACGCGTTGAATTCCTGTAAAACCTATCTCGGAAATTGTGGCCGAAATAGGAGATTCTGTTTTTGAGGAGGCGGACGGTTCAGATGGAGAGCCGAACGTCCAATTATTTGTTTCGTGTGGTCCTTCCTCCAGGAGAAGATCCAGTCCGTCAACGAAAACCTTGTCAATCACAATTTCGCGCTTCAGGAGCGCCAGCAATGACAGTTGAGCTTCTAATCGTGTGGCGTGAAGCAGATCGGGCCGGGAAGCCCAGGAAGGATTGGCGATATGCACATCTTCCAGCGCGAGCGTGGGGTGGAAAGAAAGACTGAGTGAGATAGGACCTTCAATAGTGACCTGGCGGCCTAGCGCAAAGGTAGCCCCCGCCTCTAGCGGTGCGTGGTATCGTTCCTCATCGATAAGAAATGGGAACAGGGCATAGCCAAGACCAGCCAGAAGAACGAGTACGAGAATACCAATAAGCCAACGATTAATTGGTCGACTGCGCATGTGGCTCTTCTGTGGAATTAATCCATTCTGACAACGTGTTAAGGATACAAGGGAATGACGGTGGAATTCAAAATTGTGGGCTGCCCTATGGCTTGTGGCGATGTTGGGTTTTCTCGGAAAGATACATGCGACAAGTCATGCCACTAACACGGCAACATAAAATTGTCCCAGAATCGCCGCCAAATAGGCGAAGGTGCGGGCGAGCGGCCGAACCGGTGTGAGGTCGCCATAGCCTAAGGTTGTCATGGTGACAAAGCTGTAATACAGGAATTCCGGTAGCTGGGTTCCTACGTCGGGGGATGTCAGGCCATGGAAGGAGCCGGGGATAGCCATGTTGATGAACAGATAGAACATCGACCAGTTTAATCCGAGCAGAAGATAGATGCAGATCGCGCCAATGATTTTATTTACGTCGATTGAGCCTGAAAGGAGCAAACCTTTTGAAGCAATCCAGGTGCTGGCCAGACAAAACACAAATATTATCCCCATGATGACAAGCCGAAGCTCATGTAGGTTCCAAAAAAGTTTACTGTAGCAATAGCGGCTCCGGTGACCGCGATGATTCCTCCTATGAGGAGCAACCATTTGTTCTTATTAGGCTCCAAACTCCCATCAGGAGCATGATGCTAAGAGCCGGCTCGATGAATAGATACCGGGTTTTAAACCTGCCCCTACTTCTTGTGCAATGGCAACTGAGAGAATGATGATCAGGAGACCTCCTAAAAGATATTCAAAGTTCATCTGCTTCATGTTCATAAATTTCTCCCCAAAAAAAGGGGGCGCTTCCCTTTTATTTCCCCTCAATGCATTCAGGCTTTTGGGGCTATCTCCGTTATGTGATCTGGTGGATCATCGGGGTCATGACGCGACCGGTCTTGGAGCCGATCACGTACCAGATTCATGTGCAATCGAAGATTGTACAGGACATGCGAATACCACAGAGGAACCCGCATCCGATGGGCCCGTGATTCAAGACCTTCAAATCGTGCCATTAAATCCTCAATTCCCTGGCCGGGTTTCCGCACATCAATATCTGCTTCAAGGAATTTCAGCTCGCCATAGAGTTTGTAGATGTGTCGCCGCATTTGCCAGTCGTACAGACCTGGGGCATAACGCATGAGCGGATAAATCAGGGCCAGGATGGGAATCGTCAGCAACAGTCCCCGTGCCACGAATACGGCTATCCAAAAGGGAAGATATCGCTGCAGGAACGGTTCTCCAACCTGATAATACTGACGGGCCCCAGCGTTCACCAGAAGGTCGACAGATTCTGGAGCCGGAAATTTTCCATATTGGTGAAAAACCCCCGGACCCGAGTGAATTTCTACAGACGCCTGCAGAAGTAAATGCTGAATAGCCGGATGCAGATCATTCCGTACCACGAGGCTGGCTTTGGGGGCCACCAAGACGATGTCGGTCGGCGGACGATTGGTTGCCAGGTCACCGACGCCAGCGGGAAGGGTTAATCGGTTTAAATACGGAAGCAAGGCGACATACGCATCGGCACGAGGAACGGAAAACAAATCAACATCTGTTGAAGCTAGCAATTTTTGTACAATAGGTGCCGACCACGGACTCACCATAACGGCCACATCAAGTTGGCCCTTCAAAAGAGCCTCCCCCGCCTCCTGTGAGTCTAACGCCAGAAATTCAGCGGTGAGGTCGGTAATCCCGCTCATGGCCAAAATCTTGAGTGCTAAATGCCGGGTGCCGCTTTTATGAGGTCCTAAGGAAATCCGCCGTCCACGAAAGCCTTCGGCATTTTTGCCAGGATCCAGGCCACGGTAAAATATCCAAAACGGCTCGTAAAACATTGTTCCCAAGGATGATACATCAGGGGATTCATCTTTGCTGGTAATGCCTCCCTGCAGAAAGCCAAAGTCCACCCCGGAGGAGGACGCCAGAAGCCGTTCAAGGTTCTCCACCGCCCCGGCAGAAGGTAACAGTCGAACCTCAATTCCTTCGCGTGCCAGTATGGTCTGATAGCGTAAACCAAACTCGTGATAGGCGCTTCCCTCAGGACCTGTTGTCATCAAGACTACCCGAGGTGGCATCGGCCCAAGGAATTTGAACACCACCCACGATACCGAACCGATGATGAGCAGAGTGAGGCCCAATATGATCGCTATCGTTTGACGATCAAGATCCCGTGGCTTTGGCATAGGTCGTAGAGTCTTCCTGAGACTTCTTATTTAACGGGCTGCTGAAAAACTCCAATTTTTAGGAAATGCACCGGACTATCCTCATAGGCAATATTCCCCACAATAATCCGCAGGGGAGTCAAAAAAAACCGTTCAGCAAGGCCAAATCCGTGGAACGGCATTCGTCGTGCGTATCTTGTGCAAAACTGTCTTGGTCTTTACCCAATACAATTCCGAGAACGCCGCTGGCGGACACTTCAGTTTCACTCAGGAGATGCTTTTTCACCAGGCCTTAAGGGTATCTTTGAACAGGACCATCGACAGATGGTGCGGGATTATCGAGGTCGGCGTCAATGATGATTGGCGCATGAAAGTGCTCCGAACTTTACATCCTTGAAATAAGACGCTTCCCTTTTATTGCTCCTCCTGTTTCTTTGGGCGTCCCAACGGACAGTACTGTAAAAATCGGCCAACCGTCTTAATTAAGTTTGGCAATCGGCATTGGTAGAAAAGATATTCTCGTAGCGACCCGCGCCGGGAATTCAGATGGGGCAGGTGGGCAAAAAACTGTTCGGGCTTGGCAGGGCCTGGAGACAGCCTCGCATAGAAAAAAATAGAAGCGTCCCTTTTCCCGGAAGGGGGGATACGGTTGGCACTAACAAATAGGGGTGAGTCACATAGCCCAGTCTCTCACAGAACATCTAAAAAAAAACAGGAAATGATGGAGCCCAGTTTAAATGTTGGGCACCCTGGGCTTTGCCCAACCTACGATTCTTCGATATAAAAACCTGGCCTTAATAGGTGCAAACAATTAGGTCCCTCTCCAGGTCGATTTGATTGTCGTGCGGCCTGATCAGGACAACCTACGATGCTGCCTTTTGCTCCACAGTGAGCCGGTTATCCCACATCACCCAACCTACCTCGACGGCCTTTCATGATCAGCCGTGGGAAGATGTAACCGACGCTCGCTGCGCCAAATGCGGACAATCCTCACCCGCCGAGGGTCACGCCGGTACACGACGCGAAACGGCGGATGGATAAACTCCCGCAGAAAGGGCTGATCGAATTCAGGCACCACCCGCCCCATATCAGGATGGTCGGCGAGGGCCTGAACACGTTGGAAGATCTCCGCCACCAGCATTGTCCCGACATCGGGCACCCCTTGCTCCGTGTACCAGATCCGCACCTCCTCGAGATCGCGGAGTGCGGATTCGGTGAAGCTGATGACCATCGGGGGCATGGCGCTATTTGAGGCCGAGCCGCACTCTGGCCTCGTCCAGGGAAACCT
>JAOUGQ010000395.1 GCA_029865515.1 Nitrospirota bacterium | reverse complement strand
ATGACGTACCGACAGCATAGATATGGGGAACCGCGCTTTGACAGTGGGCATTCACCGAAATGAGCCCACGAGTCGTCGGGTGTAATCCGGCGGCTTGAATATTGAGATGTTCAAGATTGGCCACTCGTCCCAGGGCCACCAGCATCTTTTCACTCTCCAGTGTTTCACCGCTTTCTAAAACGGTTATCACTTTTGAAATTCCATCCCACCGAACCGTCTTGATTTTTTGTAGGCCACGGTACACCCCGCCGGTTTTCTCAAACGCTCCACAAAATTCATCGGTGAGGTCTTGATCCAAAAATTTAAGTGGACGATCAGCCGTGTCAATCATGGTCACGTGTACCCCGAGTAAGGCAAAGACGGAGGCGTATTCACTCGCAATGACGCCACCGCCCAAGACGGTCAGGGATTTTGGTAAATACACCAGGGAGAGAATGGAGTCGCTGTCCAGGATATGTTCGTGGTCGATGGGAATGTTGTCAGGGACGCGCGGGCGGGAGCCGGTGGCAATCACGATGAAGGGTGCGGTCACGAATATGGGTTGGCCATCCAACCCTTTGACTTGTACGTCCCGATCAGACATGAACTGCGCACGCCCATGAAATCGCTCAATCCCATTTCGGTCAATCTGTTCCTTCATGAATGCCCCATGGGCGCGAACCACCTTGTCCAAGCGTGTCATGAGGCTGGAAATTTTCACGTCATCCCGCATGCGAAATTCAAAGACATCTCCGGCCTGGAGGAACTGCACCATTTGCAGAGCACTCTCGCGCAGAGTTTTACTAGGGATCGTTCCCTGGTAGACGCAGGCTCCGCCGACTTCCCGGTTTTGTTCAATCAGCGCAACCCGCTTCCCCGCTTTCGCGCCTTGAATGGCAGCCTTCTGACCCGCCGGACCGCTTCCTATCACAATGAGATCGTACGGTTGGCAGGGGGTCATATCAGAAAGGCTTCTACGTGTTGTTGTATGGTTTCGCGTTGCTCGAGAAGGACAGTCATGTCATCGGGGTAAAAATTCAAGGCTTGGACAACGGGAAGGACGCGAAGGCGTTCTTCGTCATGGGAAGAAGGATCTACAAGCCATGAGGCCAAATGATCGGCCAGGCACGTGATCATGGCGCCTTTGGTGGGAGAGGTGGCCTGATCAAAGGTCTCGTCTGAGTAAAGGCGAATGGCTTCCTGCACTGGTTCGGGTAATTTCCAGGCTTCGGCAAGCTTTGCCCCAGCAGGAATGTGCCATTCGTGGATGAGAGATTCCATGAGCGCCCAGGAGGGACGAACCTGAGGCTGGTGTCTCGATGTGAGTACGAGATGAAGCACTAAAGGTTTACCGATGGTATGCAGCAACCCGCAGAGGAACGCGTTCTCCACATTGTGGCGGATGCGGCGTGCGATTTCTTTTCCGTAAAGACCCGTGGCGAGGGCCTGATGCCACAATGTCCGAACTTCCTTTTCATACCCCTTGATCGTAAAGACTCCCTTCTGGACCGAAATGGAGAACGCCAGACCACCCAATATGCTGAGGCCCAGCCAGGCAATGGCCTGCTGGAGCGAGACAATCGGCGATCGAGGAAGATAGGCCGGTGAATTGGAAATGTGAAGAATCTTGCCCGCGAGGGCCTGGTCTTGTTGAATCAACGTCGAAAGTTTTGTGGCATCCGCATCCGGATCGCTTGCGAGCATGAGAACTTGATGGGCCACCACGGGCAACAGAGGCAAGTCCAGCTTGCCTTGCTTCAATTGATCAGCGATGAGGGAACCAAGGTCTTCCCGCTGTTTTTGTTCAAGGGGGACGGTCGATGAGACAGCCATATCTCACCTTGTCGGGTGCAAAGAAAAAGACCTTTAGAAATATCTACTTAGACCATGCAGCGCAATGATGTCGAAAACGAGACAAGGAAGCGGCTGGGGGGGTGTCCCACCCAGAGATCCAGATTAGATTTATCGTATGAATCAGCGCCTTCCCGGGCATGATTTACAGGCTTCGATGGGGTTGCCTAGAGTCAATCTAAGAGGGTAGCCGTGTGCATTGAGGTGACAAATTGATTCCACGGAATGATTGAGGGAGGAGGGAAGGGATGCAACGTTTGGAAGGAAAAATTGCTGTGGTCACCGGAAGCAGTAGCGGAATCGGGAAAGCCATTGCCCTTCGTTTTGGTGAAGAAGGGGCAAAGGTGGTCGTGGCGGCCAGGCGGTTGGATCTATGCCGACAGACCGCCAAACAAATCGAACAGGCCGGTGGAGAAGCCTGCGTCCAACAAACGGATGTGTCGCAAGAAGAGCAAGTCGAAACGCTCATCCAGGAAACCGTCAAGCGCTATGGCCGCCTTGATATTCTGGTCAATAACGCAGGGATATTTGGTGGTGGCCGTCTGGCGGATACGTCAACCAAGGCGTTTGATCAAGTCATGAATGCCAATCTTCGTGGAACATTTTTTTGTTGTCGAGCCGGATTTTCCCAGATGAAAAAGCAGGGAGGCGGACTCATCATAAACATGTCGAGTGTGGCAGGTGTCCAAGCCTGGGCGGGAACCGGGACCTATAGTGCTTCCAAGCATGCGATTATGGCATTGACCAAGTCATTGGCTGATGAAGGCCGGGCATTTCATATCAAAGTCAGCGCGATCTGTCCGGCCGGGGTAGCCGATGAACTGGTTGATGCTACGGCTGAAGATATTCTGCACAGCGAAAAAATCAATCCGTATGACATTGCAGAAACAGCCATCTATCTGGCGAAGCTCGGGCCCAATGCGGTTGTGCACCAGATTGTGATTGATCGCCTCGGGGCGGATTGGTAGCTGCCTAGATTCTCTCCTAAAAAG
>JAOUGQ010000394.1 GCA_029865515.1 Nitrospirota bacterium | reverse complement strand
CTTGGCAGAGCTGAAAGTAGGAAAATGGAGGATTTCTTGAAGATTGAGAAGAGGCAGAGCGGTTTAGCAAACCGTTGCCTTCGGTCACTTGGCCTTCTCTCCGCGATCTTGTCTTCCTGTGAAAACCCTTACTTATACGCGAAAGGGAAGGGGGGAGGCCAAGCAAGTGGAAGTCTGGGTTGGACCGTTTTATAGTGGTTGAACTATCGAATACGTCTTCATCCTCACTCCAACCCTCATTCCTCTTCGGAATGAAGCCCTCAAGGGCGAGGGAGCTTTGAAGTATTTTCTTTAAAGTAAAGGATGATAATTGTAGATTTTGAGGGAATTCGACCAATTCAGATCAGCAAGAAGAACTAGTTTGCTTTTTGTTATGAGGAAGCCAGTTTGGCTAGTTCCGTATCGACAAAGGTAAGAATCTTTTCGGCGTCCTCGACCATGCCATCTGTAAGGTTTAATCCGAGAGCAAGCTCTTCTTCATCCAGGGTATCGGCTAACCCGTTATGTTGAAGGAAGCTGACATCCCAAAATAATATCCCGGCGGTTTCCCGTTTTCCTTCGATAGTAGCGGCCACGTTGATGTTATCGCCATGCTCAGTCGGGGTACTCACAAATGAGGGTTCATGACCCTGTTGCTTGGCTCGCTGGACCAGTTCCATGAACGTTTTAATTCTTTGTAAGCTGGCGGGGTCTATTCCCATTTCATCTCTCCCCCATCTATGACGTGTTCAATTGGTCCATTTCTCGTCTTCCTTTCCCTCAAGCTCGAGGAGGAAGGTCTACGATAAATGGATCGAAGGTTGAAACTCTAAGGCCAATTATGGAAATCAGGCTGTTCCCTGATGACCTGAGGTTGGAGGATCTTGCTGGTTTCGTTTCTCGACGCGGGTGGCGATGTTCTCCATTAGTCCGGTCAATTTTTGATATTGGGGATGGTCGGGAGGTAGCGGTTTTCCGTCTTCATCGCACATCAGTTCCTGCATTCCTTCCAGGATGGCGGTCATTTCTGGAAGAAGTTCCTTATCTGGTTTTTTTCGTCCCATGCTATCTCTCCTTTTCTGTTAATTCGAAACGGGCAAATTACTTCATGCTTTACATTAAGATTTGTTCTCTTGATCGAGGATACCCTGGATCACGGTCTTTAGATTTTCAAGGGTGAGGTTTGCCACGCGAATGTTTCCATCCAGAACCACGGTCGGCGTATGAGTGACCTTGATCCGCTCTCCCCACTCTCTGCCTTTTGCCAATGTTTTGAAAGGCTTTCCGCTGGCGAGTCCCTTTTCAAATTCCGTGGCATCCAGCCCGATTTCTTTGAGAAGGAGTGACCGCATGGTTTTATCAAATACTTGAATGTCTTTGTCGTGAATGGATTGAAAGAGGAGTTGTTTCATTTCAGGCCCTTTTCCCATGGCAACGGCCTGATTGTACATTTCAAAGGCTGTCGGAAGTTTGCCGGGCATGACGGGAAACCCTATCATCCGGATGTCCAGCTTGTCGCCAAATTCCTTTTTGAGTTTGGTTCCGACCACTCGCTCGAACATGTGGCAATGTGGACAGTAAAAATCGGCGAATTCAAACAGAATGACTTTGCCGGCTTCATGCTGAGAGGGTTCCTGCTCCATCAGTTCGTATTCGCCCTGAATCTTGCTGAAGGCCATATTGGCCCATCCCAGTAGGCTGATGAGGAGCACTCCTCCTACGATCCGGCCAAATTGCGTTTTTCCTGATTTCATGCTCGATCCTTTCTTGATTTCGATATTCCCGGATTTTTTCTCTCGAATCGCAGAACCCCCTTCGGGTAACATATTCCCTTTCCTGGGTCGCGTGTACTTTTTTTGCATCATATCAGACTGAACCCTAGGTGCTTCAAGGTTTTCGAGTGAGGAAATCGGATCACACCGAATTTATGGTTTTGGCCTTACAGCTTGACGATGTGTATGGGGAATCTATCTTGGGGTTTGCCAGAAAAAAGCGTTGGCAGGTGAACGTATCGCACTGGTGCCTTCAACCCTAGTGTCAAAGTGATGTTCTGTGTTGCCGGGTTTCGCCCCGGCAGGCGAGCTTGTTGCTTGGCGTGTCCCGAAGGGCGCAACCATTGTTGTGGAGCAAAAGGCCCCAAAACAAGTGACGCCCCGTCCGGCCTCATTAAGATGGGACGGACACGAGCCTGAGGAGGGCGGACCAACTCGCTCCGCTCAAACAAGGTCCACCAGCTGATGAGAGCGTCCCTCCCGTGGGCAGACGGCAGGCGTCGGACCATGGAGACGAACTTTTCAGGGATTCACACGAAAGAGCGAGAAGCCATGTGTTCTGTCTGATTCCGGAAATCGTTTTGGGAGTGTATGGAGGGATAAGGGTTGGGTAAATGTATGAAGTGTTTTGAGGGTGTTTGAGAAACGGTCGTGTCGATATTGGTATGGATTTATTGAGGAGGACACTGAAGTGAAGGTGGTGAATCTAAAAGACTACAGTCAGTTTTCGACTGAAAAGATGAAGAAGCAGAATCTTTTTCAATCAGCAAGGTTTTTTTGTGATGTGTATTGTTTCGAGCCGGGCCAGGAACAAAAAGGCCATGTACATGCCGACCAGGACAAAGTCTATTTAGTGCTAGAAGGGGAGGGCACGTTTCGGGTCGGGAGTGAAAGCCGGATACTGGGAGAAGGGCAGGGCATAATGGCTCCCGCCGGTGAGGAGCATGGCGTGGAGAACCATACGACCAACCGGCTGCGGGTGCTGGTTTTTATGGCTCCCAATCCTGCTTAAGGGTTCAGTCGCTTTGATGGACATTTGCCGTATGAGGGAAAGAAAAAGTGGCCTGGGTGAAATACTTTCACCCA
>JAOUGQ010000098.1 GCA_029865515.1 Nitrospirota bacterium | reverse complement strand
GGGGATACCTTACCGATATTCTTGTAAGTATTCAAAGGGCTCGATTATTTCTCAGTTTGACCGTCCTGTGAAAGGCGGATGAAACTTGACGGCGGGTCTTGATTTACATTTGTTGACGTTTTTCGTAGGGTAGTCGGAATTGGAAAAATGCTCACCCACTGGCCAAGTCAATACCTGGGTTTTCCACCGAAGCAGAATAGGTTATAAACTATTATTTTATTCCGGATGAAAGAAATTATTCCAGATGCACAAGGCCGTGCCCAAACGACTTTGAGACGTTTCAAAAGATTCGAGCCATAGGAGTCACGGCAAGTCGGTCGTCTATGTCTAGGGACTTGGCTCACACAGCGGTGCGATGGGTTCTTCAAACATGAAACAACGACTCGGAAATATTGCCTTACTGCTTGGAACGCTTCTGGTCATTTTTACTAGTGATCGGATTTTACTCACCAAGTACCCTCTCCCTCGCTGGGAATCAGATCCCGTTTTGCACTATAAACTCCGTCCTGGGACCTACAGCTGGGGGAAAAAATATGAAAGGAAGGCCATTTACATAAATCGGTTTGGTTTCCACGACGATGACTTTTCAGAAAATAAAGCGGAGGGAGAGCTACGTGGTTTGATAGTCGGGGATTCTATCGTTATGGGGCATGGCGTGACCGCAGCCGAGACATTTGCTAATCAACTGGAAAAGTTGTTGCCGGGGAAGGTGTCCGGGTACAAGACCTATCAGGTCATTAATTCAGGCGTTGAGGGGTACTCGACGTTTCAGTATGTCGAAACCCTAAAGCGGTCATTGAAATTCTCCCCCGATTTTATCGTCGTAGGGTTCTGCATGAATGATGTCACAGAGCCCTATATGGTCAACAAAGCATACGGGGGGTCTGGTCTAGACTATCATGGTATCTTGCAAATTTCACAACCGTGGGTTGCCTATCTGGTTAACGAGACAGGATTCGGGCGTTTTGCAATTTATATCCGTGGTAGAATAACAAAAAAATTCGCGTCAGCTGAGAGGGAGGCGCGTAAAGAAATTTATAATGTTCGGAAGATGACTGAATTTTCGCAGACTGATCCAGTGTATATTGAAGCTTGGAAACATGTTCTCAATGACTTGTCGGAAACGTATGAGTTGGCCGGCAAGGAAAAGATCCCCATCGTCCTGATCATCTTTCCCTTCACATTTCAGCTTGGTAATGAGAAACTTCAAGAACCACAAAGAATTCTCAAACAACATGCAGAACAGCATCATGTCTCTTATCTTGACATGACCGAGGTGGTTGAAAGACTGATTGTTGATGGTATTCCTGTTTCCGATCTGTTTCTTGATGGTGACCACTATACGGTGAAAGGTCATGGTGTCATAACCAACTTCCTTCTCCAACATCTCATAGCAAATGGGATATTCTAAAGACCGCTTCTCCTCCTCTGACGCGTTGCTACGAAAACCGACTCAATAAACGCCCTTCTCCTCTAATTGCTCGAATTGTAGAAACGTTTAAATCCGCGTGAAAAACTCAATAATTGTAGGAAAAATCAGGAAATTGCGTGGTGATTATCAACAATTTCCTGAAAAATCTGTGGATAAGAATTTTATGATTTGATTTGGTGTATCACATAAGCCTCAATGGACATAGGTGTTGAAGCACATGTCAACAAAAATATGCGGTTTCTACCCTGTAAACTACGCCAAAAATTCTACAGCCCTACATGTTGGGGCATAAAAAAATATTTATACAATGCCTAAAACAGAGGCAATCTGCTCATTTCCCTTTCAAACAGCAGAAAATTACGCGAGGCACAGCGGTACCCACCAGGTTATCCACAGAATTTGGGGATGAGAAATGTTTCAAGAAATTTCATCATGGCTTGTATTTTGCGCAACCTCAAAATACGGCCTCTTTTGCGGGATTAGGGAGCATTCGCATGAACCCTCATTGGGAACCAGTGGCAAAAATTTTTCTATTTTGTTTTCCTCTGTTGAACCGTTGTCATTCTGATCCATTCGGCTTCGCCCAGGACAAGGTGAAACGAAGAATCTGGCTACGCCGTTTCATGGTCATCTTGGGCACAGATGCTTCGCCATGGGCTCAGCATAACAAGTTGGGAAGGGCCTTGTTTGGTGTGATCGAAGAGTTTACCCTCCATGGCAAAGTTCCAGGGGTGCTCAATCGTACCTCGACACACGCGCATCAATAGTATATGCAAAATTTTGGACGAGTCATCTTGCGTCAGAGCCTGCCTGAATAGAAGAGCCGTTGCCGGATAATCATTCACTATGCACACCATTGAATCCGTAGTTTCGACCCTGGCCGGATGGGTGTGGGGAACGCCGATGCTGATCCTGCTGGTTGGCACGGGGTTGTACCTAACCATCCTGCTGCGAGGCATGCAGTTCCGTGTCCTGCCGCATGCCCTCAAATTAATCTTGCAAAAAGAGCTGAGCCGGAACGGGGACATCAGCCATTTTGCTGCGCTGATGACGGCGTTGTCGGCCACGGTCGGGATCGGAAATATCGTCGGCGTGGCTGCGGCCATTACGCTCGGCGGACCCGGCGCCGTGTTTTGGATGTGGATGACCGGGCTGGTGGGCATGGCCACCAAATATGCCGAAGCCGTGCTGGCGGTGAAATACCGCGAGCAAGGGGAATACGGGATGCGTGGCGGGCCGATGTATTACCTGTCCAGAGGGGCCGGGCTCCCGTGGTTGGGTTGGCTGTTCGCGTTGTTCACCGCCTGTGCGGCGTTTGGCATCGGCAACATGACCCAGGCCAACGCGGTGGCCGGCATCGTCGAGTCAACATTTCAGATCGAGCCTTGGGTCACCGGTGTGGTGTTGATGGCCATGACCGCGCTCGTGATTTTGGGTGGCATTACCTCCATCGGGCGGTTTACCTCCGTGCTGGTGCCATTCATGATCGCAGGTTATGTGGGGGCGGCGTTGGTCGTGCTGGCGCTCAATGTCACAGAGATTCCGGGGGCCTTGTTCAGTATTGTCTACCATGCGTGGAATCCGATTGCGGCAGGAGGCGGGTTTGTCGGGGCGACGATGGCTGCCGCCATGCGGTACGGATTGGCGCGGGGAGTCTTTTCCAATGAATCGGGGTTGGGCTCCGCGCCGATTGCCGCGGCCGCCGCACGGACAGACGACCCGGTTCGGCAGGCGCTGGTCAGCATGACCCAGACCTTTATCGATACGCTGCTTGTCTGCAGCATGACGGCGTTGGTCATTCTCACCGCCACCTCGTGGACACAAGGCATTGGTGCGGCTCAACTCACCAGCGCCAGCTTCGAGGAAACCCTGGGCCACACGGGAGAACTCATCGTCACGCTATCGATCGTGCTGTTTGCGTATTCGACATTGATCGGCTGGAACTATTACGGCGAGAAGGCCATCGAGTATCTGATCGGACCCAAGGCCATTGTGTTTTACCGCGTCGTTTTTGTGGCGGTGGTCCTGGTCGGCGCGACGTCCAGGTTGGAATTTGTCTGGAATGTCTCCGATCTTATGAATGGCATGATGGCCATCCCGAATCTCATCGGATTGCTGTTATTGGCCAATGTGGTCAAACAGGAAACAGCACGCTATTTCAGCCATCGGCGGTCGGTTGAAAGTCCCGCCTCAACCAAAATGGATTAAGAAAGATGACAGCATGGATGTTCAATAATCCATTCCTACCCTCCGTCATGCCTGACATTCGTCATCGGGCATCCATCGTAGTTTTACGGATGGCTCCCTGCTTACTCCCTGTGTGGATGACAGAATGAACACGTCCTTCCAATCACTAGGTCTTCGCAAACCATTCGCCTAGCTTCAGCAACGCATAGGGCGCCAGGTAATAGGCTGATACAGAAAAAATCACCCCCAAGACTGCTCCGGACAATCCTTTCACAAACACCCCAACCAAGGGAAACAAAAACAGAATCAGGATCATCGCAACAGCAACGCCTTTATGGTGTTCGTAGAAGGCCTTGCGCCGATCACTCCTAAAGGAATCGGCCAATGAAAGGGCAGGAGGAAGATCCATTGAGATAGTATAAAACAATCGAAGCCCGCTGGGGTAAATTTTCTTGCCTCTTTCCGTCATGCCCGACAGTGGTCATCGGGTATCCATCTTTCTCGTGATTCGTGAAAAGCTGAACGGGGTTGGTGATGCTTGCTGCACTGGGGAGCACGTCCTTGGATCAGGACGAGATCTGGAATCAGGCCGTCATCGCAAAGGGATTGACAACTGGGGGTGGTGATTGACCAAAGGCCTTCCAGGTATCTTCTCTGGCCTCTAAGGCGCATTGCATCAGTTGTCTGGGGTCTGTGGTAATTGTGGAAAACCGTTCGGGCCGCCGTTGCGGGGTAATGACCACGACCCTATTGGCGCACCCGGCAATCCGGGGAGACTCATCCGAGAGGTCAGACTTCAGGGTGTTATAGTCCACGTCTTCGCCGAATAGCGCTTGCCGGAGAGGGCCACTGTAGTGCCGGGTGGCCGGCCAGCTGAGTGATTGAATCCAGGCATTTTTAGAAACGATCCGGTGCGAGTGAGGCATGGTCAAAATGACCACGACAAACCGGCACCCGTATTCAAGGACCCGCCGGATCGGCACGCGCGCTCTGAGTGACCCGTCGACATAGAGCCCGTCTCCCACCTTCACGGATTTGTTATAAAGGATGGGCATGGCCGCGCTCGCCCGAAAGGCTTCCCACAAATCAATGTCCGGCATGCGGTTGGTTACGTACCGGGTGTGTCCCTCAGAAATGTCGGTGAGTGAAATATGCAGCATCGTGCGGGCGGCGAGCAGTGCGTCGAGATCGAGTGGGCGGGCCTTTTTCCCGATGTGATCCACTAAATAATCAATGTCCACCATTTTCTTCAAGCGGAAGGGATTTACGAATCGTCGTTGCGTCAAATGATGGATATAGGTCTCGACGCCATAACTCGCCTGGCCGGTAATAAAGTAGGCGCTATTGAGCGCTCCGGCCGATGATCCGGCCACATGATCAAAGCATTGGCCAAAGCCCATTTCCTCAAGAGCCGCCAGGGCAGCCATAGAGTACACCCCACGCATGCCGCCACCCTGGACGACAAGGCCGATGGTGTCGGTGTCTGCCTGCCCAAGCCGTTTCCGGGCAAGCAGGTTCCAGGCGTCACGAGCGGTTTGCGTATGCGTATCAGAAGAGTGAGGCATCGTGGTTGTAGAGTCGTAGAATGGATACAAGCGGAGATTTCAGCATGATAGACATTGAAAGAATGTGCACTGACTCAGCGCGGTCCTCCCCTGGCTGTCATATTGAATCCATGGCGAAGGAGGAGTGATCAGATGAAGCAACCAAGGCAGTAATCTGGGGGGAGGGAAGATGTCTTTTGGCTAATGTACCCCAGATTTTGAGCTAAGCCAAGTATAACCTCAAAGATCATTTGGAGGAGGGGATGCTCCGCTACATGAGGCGATCATCTGCGCTTGGTTGTGAACGGAGAGGGGTGAGCCGTCGTTCACTCATATCAGAGCCCGGGCGCGTCTCTTCATCTCAAAAAAATCCTTCCACCGGTATGCTTTTTCTCCCTGGTCTATGGCAGAATCCTCATCAAGTGAACATCAAATACGATAAGAGGCCTTAATCGTGAGAGATCGAATTCGTATTAGCCGTTGGACGAGACGGGGAGAGTGGAGAGTGAGAGAGGCAGCCACACGTCGGTTGAAGATCAACACGGCACCGGGGAAAAATCACATCCGCAAGGGCAGGGCACATGAGTACCTCATGAACGGGATCATTGCCGGAATTCTGCTGGTGTTGTCGGTTGGCTGCACCAGCTCTATCTTCATCACAAGGCCGGTTGAAGATGAGCCAAGTCTGCTCGTGGGTCTGACCACCTATCATGACAAGGTAAGAGCCGCGGAAGTGCGGCATGATCACCCGGTGGACTGGTCCGCTGCTGACCTGCAGGCCATCCTCAAACGACTGGCCATTCAGGAGGGAATCGGGCTCCTGGATTCCTCCAGCCCACCGCAAGCAGTCTTCGCGCTTGAAGACCTGACCACCCTCACACCTGCCTTACAGGAAACCTTCAAGCTCGCCACCCCCTCGGACTGGATCGTTTTTGCCGTCTGGGGCTCCTCCGGAACATCACAGGCTCTGGAGGTGACCTCCGGTGGTATGTATCTTCAGGACCAAAGATTGCACATCATGCTGGCCAATCACCGCGAACGGGTCTCATCCGAACAGAAGGGCATTCAAGCCATCCACAACAACCCCTTTCGCGCAATGAAGGATGTAAAAAGAAGGCTGATGTTTTATCCCACCAGTTATGTCATTGAATCACGCAGCAATTGGATAGCCGGTGGATTCGATTCCCCGGTGAGTGAACTTATTCTGGATTACCAGGCCCTCCTGGCCACGAAATCGCCAGACACACCAACCGGGATAAAGGAGGTTACCGCTTCAGACATTCCCAAGGCAGACTCCACTCCCGCTCGGTCAACCGATGCCGAAGTTGGCGTCTTAAAGGAAGAGATCACGAATCTCAAAGAGGAGCTGTCCCGTCTCCAACAACAAATCAATCAGCAGGCGGAAAAACGTTCGCGGACCAAAGTCTCCTCACCAACCCGTCCGCCTTCCACCTCCTATCCCAACCAACCGTCTCCATGAAAAAGTATGTTAGCTTGCAACAAATACATCTCAAATTCCCGCCCCCCTTTGGGGATGATGGAGAGGAAAAGATGGATGCCTGCTGACGAATGTCGGGTATGACGATGGGAAAGAGATTCTCGATTACTGGCGGGGGGTGAGATAGATGTCGAAGCGGTGTTTTTTTGTTTTGATCGAGGCCTGGGGTTTGATTTCCGCCAGATACTCCGCATAGGCCGGGCGCTTGACGACCACACGATTTGTGGCAATGGTGAGCGCGAGGTTGAGTAGCTCCCCGGCATCCTCATTCTGTCCGACGACCTCTTGGACGATTCTCATTTCTTTTTTGACTAACGCCGATTTGTCTTTATGGGGAAACATGGGATCTAAGTAAATCACTTCCGGTTCAAAGGGGAGATGTGTCAGTTCCTCTCGACTATCCCCACACGTGAGTGACAGCTTTTCTTTCAGCAGCCTTCCAAGTTTCTCATCCTGTTCTGCTCGACGTAATCCATCTTCAAGAAGTGTGGCGATGACTTTGGATCGTTCGATCATATGTACGCGACAGCCCATGGTTGCCAGGACAAACGCGTCACGCCCCAACCCGGCAGTGGCATCGACGATGGTCGGGCGTTTGCCTTTTTTGATTCCCACGGCCTTACTGATGGTTTCGCCACCGGCATGTCCATATTTTCTTCGATACGCCAATTTGCCAGACACAAAATCAATGACAATGGGTGTCGATTCCGGCTCATCCTGATCGACCAATTGCCATTGCTGATCCTTTAATTGGAGACAATACTTCATGTGAGAAGTCCTGTGAGGTGACGCCTTGTCTTTTAGCCTGAGGCCGGTTGAGCTGTGTGGAATTGAAATGTGTGAAGGCCGGTCACCATGCTACCTAAGCGCTAAAAGGAAAGTACAGATTTTCCGTTATCCCTGCCAGTGGTCAGCGGGGATCCATCCGAAAAACTAAGATGGAAGTCGGTCCACCTATCAGGGGCAGACAAGGTCCGCCTGTTGATTTGAGCGTCAACCCGTTTGGCCAAGCTTGAGGTGGTGGGTCGGTGGCACTGCCTCATATGTTCTGCTGGGCACTGTCTCTCTTTCCAACTTTCAGAAAGATAAAGGGGGATTCCTGCCAAAGACCCCAGGAATGACTGGTTGAACTGGTGGTCCGATCACTTTTGGTGTCATCCTTATCCATTCGACTTCGCTCAGGACAAGGGCCATCGAAGGATCTGACTAAGCCATAGGGCTTCTAAACCCGGACCTTTGTTATTGACTCAGCATAAGAGGAGTTTAAGCGAGAAGGGAAAAGCGCTTGAGGTTGGAATATCGTTGTCGTTTTCGGAATGATTCCATGCGATTGGGAAGGAGTCGGTCTTCCGAATGAGAGGCCCCACGGAAAGGCTGATAGTTTCGACGCCCATGCCACAGGTGGCCCACCAGGATCAAGAACGCCACGATCCCTATTTGCCATAACCACGCGAGGATTATTTCCAGAGACATAGGATCACCCCCGCCATGATGGTTAACCATAAACAGATATCGTTAGCCGATTGTTCTCCCGGACTGTGACTGTTCACACGGTTGATCATCGCCGCCTCCCTTGGTTATAGAGAGACAGCCTACGGCGGCGTCTTCCTCCCAACTATTCCCCCGATGGGGGATGCCAGAAGTTTTAAGCAACCATGCGAAAAATCATCCCGGTCCCCGGGATTAGCCCTAACCAACAAAACAACAAAGCCCACCTCTGCGCGGAGCAGGTTCGTTATTTGTCACCCCCCCTGCGCTCTAGGTGGAATCTGATGGTGCCCCCTGCCTCTTTTGGTTTCATAACTCCTGCGGAGACGGAAAGTATGAGCACAGTCATTACCGACATTCGTCATCAGTCAATAGGTATCCATCCCACTCGTCATTCCTGGGGTCGTTGGCAGGAATCTCTTAAATTGTCATCCTGAGTGGAACGAAGGATCTCGCTGAGCCGTGGCCTCGTCAATCCGGGCACAGATCCTTCGCCCTTGGCTCAGGATGACCCCGTTTTTACAGAGTGACACTCACTATTGATGTCCGGCAGACAGAACAGGTCCTTTTCTTCCTCCTTGCCGTGTTTGTTCTTGTTGGAAATGAGGCGGTACAATAAACTGGTTCCTTTCCATCTGATCTTGAAGTCCACAGAATGAAAGCATGACCGATCTTATGCCGCTCCGATCTTTTCATCCGGTTGTGCAAGAGTGGTTCACGACCCGGCTCGGTGAACCTACTGATGTGCAACGAGCCAGTTGGCCCGCCATTCATTCTGGACACCATGCGCTGATTTCGGCACCTACCGGCACAGGTAAAACGTTGGCGGCTTTTCTGACGTGCATCGACCATTTGCTGCGACAGGCGATTGGCGGAGAGTTGGAAGCTGGCATACAGGTTGTCTATGTGTCTCCCCTGCGTGCACTGAGTCATGATATCCACAAAAATCTGGAACTGCCGTTGGCCGAGATTAGTGAACTGGCTCTGTCTGCCGGCTTTTTGGCTCCGAGGATCCGGGTGGAGGTCCGGACCGGCGATACGCCTCCCGCGCAACGGCAGAATCTCCTCAAGCACCCGCCCCATATGTTGGTGACGACGCCGGAGTCGTTGTTTCTTTTAGTGACCGCCAGGCGTAGCCGCGAATTGTTGGCTGGCGTGCACACGGTGATTGTCGACGAAATTCATGCCCTCGCGCCCAATAAACGGGGCGCCCATCTGGCCCTGTCTCTTGAGCGGTTGGATGCCGTGACCTCCCGGCGGTTGGTGCGCATCGGCCTGTCCGCCACGCAGCGGCCGCTGGAAAAGGTCGCGCAATTTTTATTGGGTGATCCCGCTCATCGTGCAAAGGCTCAACAACCTTCGCTCTTTGACTCCTCGCATTGTCACATTGTGGATATTGGCCATCGCCGGCAGTTGGATTTGCAGGTGGAAGTCCCGAAGGATGAATTAGGCGCGATTGCCACGAACGCGATTTGGTCGGAGATCTATGATCGTATTGCCGACATAGCCGGGCCGCATCGTTCGACCTTGGTGTTTGTGAATACCCGCCGTATGGCGGAACGGGTGGCGCATCATTTGGGAGAACGCTTGGGCGAGACGCAGGTGGCGTCCCATCATGGGAGTTTGTCCCGCAAGCTTCGGTTGGATGCGGAAGAGCGATTAAAGACGGGGCAGATCAAGGTGATGGTGGCGACGGCTTCCTTAGAGTTGGGAATTGATATTGGCTGTATCGATGTGGTGTGCCAGATCGGATCTCCGCGGGCCATTGGCACGTGCCTTCAGCGTGTGGGTCGGGCAGGGCACCGGGTGGGGGCGGTTCCTCAAGGTCGGCTGTTTTGCACGACGAGGGATGAATT